>CAZCPP010000291.1:0-5427 GCA_964500655.1 uncultured Anaerolineaceae bacterium
TTATGCCTTATCCCGTGAGCATCTACCTTTTTCATAGTTCTGTCAGTGAATCAGTCGCAGAATATATAATTGAGGATTCCGTCAAAAATTCTCGATCGGTTGCAACGCCGATCCCTGTAGAAAGTCAGGTTCTTTATGAAGAAGCAAAAGAGTTAATTCAACCAGATATTGAGGACTGGCTACATATTTTTGATCGAGTCGATCCGGAACGTGTTTGCCGCTATTATGAACGAAGTGTTCCTTACGGCGTCGAATTTCGTCAATTGGTCAATTGCGTCTTTGAAACTTCTTCTTCCCAATGGAAAACACTGGAAGATATGATTGAATTCTTTCAGCGTGAAGGTGATGAGGTTATCGAATCTGCCTATGGTGATGGTGCTAGGATTGTTTTTGGATATGTTGAGGACAATGTTACTATAGCAATCCTTTATTTTGGTGAAGAATATTCGTTTTCCGCAGAACTTACGTCATATGCATCAGTTGCAACGCCAAGCGATATATTTGACGATGGTGTCGACCAATTCATAAACTCTATAATCTCTGACAATATCGAAAACCTTGAATCGGGATTGTCGATCGTAGCTACGCCAGAACCCATCGCAACCAGGTTATTTAACTTGATTTGCTCGAATAATCTACCTATTTGCAATACCTCCAGGGAGCAAGTTGCTGCAACGATGGCCGTGCAAACCATCCAGGCCAGAGGAACTGGCACTGCAGCCATTGAACAGGCAGTCAGTGATGCGCTCACAAAAGCCGCCCCTACAACAACGCCAACTTCCTTGGTTAGTCCAACCGATACAATAACACCAACACCCCTCTCCACGCCTGCTCCAGGCTGTGAAGGTGTCACGACAATTCCAGAAAAGGAATGTAATGTACTTGTAAAGATATACAATGATATGGATGGAATCAACTGGCGAAAGAACAAAAATTGGCTTGAAACGAATGATCCTTGTGGATGGTATGGAGTTTCATGTTCAGAAGGCTTTTTATCCCGTAAAAGTTCAAATAAATTTGTTACAAGTATCTCGCTGAACAGCAACTATCTATCCGGAATCATTCCCCCGGAAATAAGTAACCTCACACGACTTAAGCGGCTTGATCTGGGCAACAATCTACTAACAGGTTCCATCCCTCCAGAATTGGGAAATGCAAAATCGCTAACCTATTTATTTTTATATGGAAATAAACTTTCTGGATCGGTACCAGAAGAAATTGACAACCTCAATAGATTGAAGTATTTAGGTATTGGAGGGAATAAGAATTTGGAGGGTCCATTACCCCTCAACCTTGTTGAGTCCAGAGGATTGCTTTTTATCAGCTTTGAAGGAACAAAAATTTGTGAACCCAGGGATGAGGCTTTTCAGGAGTGGTTAAATTCCCGGAGAGAAGTCGGAACCACGGGCAGGAAATGCCCCGCGGATCTTGATTAAGCATGTCAACTAGCAACGCCTAAGCTTGTCGAGCACCCTACTCCAGGGCATCTCAAGTACCGTTGGACGCTCTGATAACGAAAACTGCTGATGACAACAACTGGGCAATATTGTTTTATACTTGATACAGCGGAAGCAGAAAATTTCGTGAATGGAGGCGGCTATTATGGACCTCAGCATAACACCCATTTCTATGGGGATCGATACTTGCTATATCGTAAAAGGGGCTGGGATCATCGCGATTGATGGAGGCGACCCGCACAAAATCAAGAAGTTCAAACAAGGCATAGAAAAAGCCGGAATCAACCACGGTGAGATAAAGCTTCTCATCCACACCCATGGGCACTGGGATCATATTGGTTCATCTCAAGAAATCAAAGATTTAACCGGGGCAAAAACTCTCTTACACCAGGATGACATGCATTTCCTCAAGGCAGGTAAGACGATCCAGCCACCCGGCCTGACTCTGTGGGGCAAGACGGTCGTTGGTCTTCTGAATTTGATTTCGCCTTTTATCACGCCTCCCACCTGTGAGATTGATATCGTGGCCGGAAATGAAGACATTTCTCTATTCGATTACGGGATTCCGGGAACTGTGATCCACACACCGGGGCATTCCTGGGGTTCGGTAAGTGTCCTGCTGGAAAGTGGGGATGTATTTGTGGGAGACCTGGCGATGAACACCCTTCCAATGCGCCTTACCCCTGGCTTACCAATATTTGGGGATGATATTGAGTTGGTAAAACAAAGCTGGCGAAAACTTCTGGAAAAAGGTGCGAAGAGGGTTTATCCAGCGCATGGCAAGCCCTTCTCAGCCGAGATTATGCGTAAAGCTGTGCTTTGATTATCAAAAAGCGCGTTCATGCCCCACCTGTTATCAGCATACAAAAAATGATTCCAAGCAAGTAAATAGTAAAGGGGATCAACCAGAGCATTGGTTTGAGCGCCGCCCGCCACGCTGGAGAGGTGGGTCTTGCGGGCGGGTCAGTTTGGGCGATCAGCCAGGTTGACGGAAGCAACATCGAACTGTAAACGGAGATAAAGGCCCAGAGGAAAATGAAGATCATCATGATCCAGTATTCCAGTGTAAAGATTTGAAAATCTCCAAAGAGAATCCCGACCAGGGCACCCACGATCCCATCACCACCGAGTTCATAAATCCCCCCTAACAGGAGTACCGTCGCGGTTGGGAAACGCCAGCGGTTTTGTACCGTGACAAAGGTAATCACCATCATGATGTACCAGGGCATGGTCATCAGCAGATCGATGATCAGGTTGGGGTGCGCAGCCACTCCTTCAGCCCCAAAGAGCTTCTCGAAGATCAGGAATTCGGTCTCGATCACGGCAGCGTTGAAGATCCCCAACAGAATCGCGTTTCGAATGGGGTGCCGGGAAAGCCTGGGTAGCCACAGCTTGCGGGTAAACCATAATCCCAGCGTATACAAGCCGGCTGTCCAAATAGAAAAGCCCAAGGTTAAATTTTCGGGGGTTGGCTCGCAGATGGCGCCAAAAAGAGACACGATCAACCCCCAGGCAATGCCGGCACCAGCTACCCAGGTCCATAGACGACTGGATGGTTGTGGGGGATTTATGGTTGATTCGTTTTCCATTGTGATTCCTTGAGTATTGGATTTCCTTTATTCGTCATCTGGCAGCCGATTAATCCGCCCAAAAACAGAACCCAGCCTAAAACGTATTGCAGCCCTACACTCCCATGCAGGATAACCTGGCGGATGAAGTTTTCGGATAACCCAACAACGGATGCCAACCAATAAACGCTGGAGGCGACAATAGGCATGACAATCAGAATTGACACCCGTCGCAGCGGGACTTTGCCAGAGAGCTGCTCCAAGAGTGACGGAGCGGTTTCCCGCTTACGGTTGGTTCTAAGGGCCCCAAAAATAACCCCCAAGAAAACCGGCAACTCAAGCAAAGCAATGGGTGCCACAGGAACTGTAGCAAGGAAAAAGATAATTGATAGCGCCAGGATGATGACCGCTTTTTCACTCCAAGTTGGAGTGAAGGCTTTCGGCCAGAAATATCCGATGAGCCACTGAGCCAGTACAAAGACAAACGTAACCCAGAAAGTAAAGGCGATATATTTTTCAACCGGCCAAATACCTACATCAAATCCCTTAAAGAGTAATTCCGGATTAACCAAGTTCTCGGGCAACCAGTATGTCAGCGACCAGGCTCCCCAAAATAGACCCAAGGCGAAACAAGCAATCAACAATATAAATGTTTTGCCTTCCAGCAACCATTCGCGCAGCATAAACCATCCAAAGATCACACTTAGGGGAGCGTGCCAGCCTAACACTGGGTATGATATTGCGCCCAGGTCAAAATTCCCATTTCCGTACACAACGGGAGTTAAAACCCCTTCAGTGATTAATCCATACAACCCGGCTGCTACCAGCAGTGGAGTCAGTTGTTGGACTTGAAAGATCTGGATTGCCCATAGAAAAATAAATGCGGGCAGTACATATAGCAGCGCAATCCCGAAGACGTCAAATCCTTGCACATACCAAAATACTTTCTCTGAGAAAAACGCCAGGATGATGGCAGAAAGATAGACAAAGGCAAACCTGGCTGCCAACGTTTTTAAGCGCTGTAGCCAGGTCCGTTTATATGTTTGAGTTTTCTCCATCAATTTTATTGGCCCTCAATTAGTATACAAAGTATCGAGGAGAAAAGTTGCACTAAGTTGTAAAAAGTTATTGAAACCAGAATTTTATGCGTTCAGTTTTTCTTGACCGAAAGTAAATCCTTCTATTTGTAAGCCAGGCTTTCATTAACACTGATGCGTGTGGCCCGACGGGCAGGAACCCAACTGGCAATGATCGAAAGCACGATCACGATCCCAAGCCAAATCCAAACACTGTGCGTGGCTGGGTAATATTCTGCAGGAAAATCGATCACCTCTCCCAGCGCCAGGACAAACGCGGGTCCAACACTCAGGCCGATGGGCAGCGCAAACAGCCAGCTCGTAAGGCCCAACATCAGGCTCTCTCCCGTGAAAACGAAACCGACGTCTTTTGAAGAGGCGCCCACCGCTCGCATAACGCCGATCTCACGCCGGCGTTCGATCACGTTGATGGAAAGCGTGCCCGACAAGCCCATGCTGCCAACGATGGCCATCAGAACAGTCATCATCATTAAGAGTTGGGTCAGGATGCTGAACTGGGCACTGGCATTGTTGCGATCTTCGGTAGAAACTTCAGAATACCCGATTTCCATGCCTTTGGTATCAAAGTAATCGATCAGATCAGCTTCGATCGCTTTTTGGGTTGCCAGGCTTTGATCGCTTCCCTGTATCATGGCCACCGCGGATCTACCCACGTTGTTCACCGCCCGGTTGAGTGTGTCGATGTTGGCAAAGGCCGTGTTTTGATCCCGCCCATTAAGGTCGAAAACCAATCCCACGATTGTCCAACTGGTTTCACCAACATCGGGCAAGTCGATGATGATTTCGTCGCCAACACCTACACCCATTTTCCCGGCCAGTTTCTGATTGAGCAGAATGGCCTGCTTGTCTCTGGGATCGAGCGTCCGCCCGGCGGTAAGTTCTGGTTTGAAAATGGGAGACTCAGATGGGACACCCCGAACAAAAACTTCGTATTCACTACCGGGACCACTAGTACCGGGTACTTTCGTATCTGCAGTGCGGAAAATCCACATTTCGGCATTTTTTACATTAGGTCGGGATTCGATTAGTGGGATGACCTCGTCGATGCGTTGATATTGTTCGAAGTTGATCTGTACCTCGTAACCAAACCCGGCAAAGATAGTATCAATGGTTTGCTCGAATGAATGTTGGGTGCTGAAAACCATGATGAAGAATGCACCCGAAACGATCAGGGTCAGCATGGTGAGGATCACTCGCCCGGGGCGCCGGAAGGTGTTTCGCAGGGATAGGGCAGCCATAACAGGGATACCGCGAATTCCAGAGATCAGGCGGTCAATGAAGCGCAACCCGTATTGACCGCGGCCT
>CAZCPP010000292.1:0-5408 GCA_964500655.1 uncultured Anaerolineaceae bacterium
GCTAAACGTAAGAAGTCAACCCCTAAAAAATCTGTTTCGCGCTCCTCCAAAAAGACAAAAGCGTCTAAACAGTCTGAACGCATACCAAACTTCTGGGAAAATCTCTCCATCGACCGCCGACTGGACGTGATCGGCATCGTGTTGGCTTTAGTAGGGTTGCTGACGTTCCTAAGTCTGATCTCTGCCGAGCATAGTATACTGACCGGAGGGCTGATCCGGTTATTAGGGCAGCTTTTCGGTTGGGGAGTATATATTCTTCCCATTGGATTGATCGCAATCGGATTATGGCTGGTGTTGCGCAATTTGGAAAGCATCCCGGCGTTTTCAATTGAACGTGTTACCGGCGTTACTTTGCTCTATATCTGGCTGTTAACCCTCATGCATGCCATCATCGCCGCACCTGAATTGGCTGAACAGGCTGCTAAAGACGGCGTTGGGGGTGGATTTATTGGTAGCCTATTCGAGCAGGCGTTATGGCTCGGATTTGGTTCATGGGGAGCAATCATTGCCATGATCGCTTGGCTATTAATTAGCCTGACAATGTCGCTGGATGTCCCTATTCGTGATTTGTTCAAGTGGGTAGGGCCGCTGGTAAGCCAAGTCCGTGAAGCGCTGGCAGAGCGAATGAAATTTCTTGAACCTGCAAAAAATGGCTTGGACGTACAATCTAATGGCTATACCCCCATGCAACGTGCGCCCGTCGCAGTGGGCGTGCCACAGGCTGGGGAATCACAGGTAGGTGTACTTACTACCACCAGCAGCGCACAACAAGTTATTGAGTACAAGTTGCCCGCTATCAAAGATATTTTGGACGAGGGCAGCGCACCGGAAGTCAACGAAGAATTCATCCAGCAGCGTGCCCGCCTTGTTGAGGAGACGCTGGCATCGTTTGGCGCACCGGCACAGGTAGTGGAGATCAGCCGGGGACCGAGCATCACGCAATTCGGTGTGGAACCGCTCTTCGTCGAAACCAGACGCGGGCGCACGCGAGTGCGAGTCAATAAGATCTCAGCCTTGGCCGATGATCTGGCGTTGGCCCTGTCTGCGCCACGCATCCGCATCCAGGCCCCGGTGCCAGGGCGTGGCTTTGTTGGTATTGAAGTCCCGAATGATGAGATGACGCTGGTGGCCTTGCACGATATTCTCGAAAGTGAAGTATTCCAGCGTATGCGTGCTCCCATGAGTTTTGCGCTTGGACGCGATGTAGCTGGGTTGCCGCAGATCGCCAGCCTGGATAGCATGCCGCACCTGCTGATTGCAGGCACCACCGGTTCTGGTAAGTCGGTGTGTGTCAATTCAATCCTGACCAGTTTCCTGCTACACAATACACCTGATGACTTGAAGCTAGTGCTGGTAGATCCTAAACGTGTTGAATTGACCAGCTACAATGGCATTCCGCATTTGCTTGCGCCAGTGATCGTTGAAGTAGATCGCGTGGTGGGGGCGCTACAATGGATGACGCGTGAGATGGACAAGCGTTACCATGCCTTTGCAAAGATCGGCGCGCGCAACATCGGCGACTACAACGCGCGGGTGAAAATACAGGGTGGTAGAAAATTCCCCTTCCTGGTGATCGTGATTGACGAATTGGCAGATTTGATGATGATCGCGCCAGACGAAACTGAGCGCACGATCACGCGTCTGGCCCAACTCGCACGTGCTACCGGTATTCATATGATTCTGGCCACCCAACGTCCTTCCGTTGATGTGGTCACCGGCCTGATCAAGGCCAACTTCCCAGCCCGTATTGCCTTTGCAGTGGCCTCCAACACCGACAGCCGCGTCATCCTTGACCAGCCTGGGGCCGAACGGTTGTTAGGTCGTGGCGATATGCTCTACCAGTCACCGGATGCTCCCGCACCCGTGCGCTTGCAAGGGGTCTTTGTCTCTGACCCAGAGATTCAACGCTTGGTCAATTTCTGGCGAGCACAAATGGGCGGCTCCAGTCCATATGCGGCTGCAGGAGCTCCCGTCGATGCACCCCTGCCAACCGGTGTGCCCCTCAAGCAACGGCCGCTCTGGGAAGAAATGGAAAAGGAAGAAGAAGTTGACCCGCTCTATAGTGATGCGGTTGACCTGATACGCCGCCAGGGACGTTGTTCGGTTTCCATGCTGCAACGCCGCTTACGGATAGGCTATACTCGCGCCGCTCGCCTGGTAGACACTATGGAAGAGAAGGGTATTGTAAGCGCGCCGGAGGGGAACACCCAGGTCAGGCAGGTGTTAGATTACGGCCCTGCTGCCCCACCAAACGAAGATTAAAATCCCCTTCCACGCAATACAAGGTTGGACGATTCCGTTTTACTAATTAGTCACGATATAATAACCACATGAAATACCCACAATATTTTGTCAAGCTTTTTCAAAGAACAGCCTGGGGAATATTTTTCGGAGTTGCAGCCTGGTATCTGCTTACATGGTCCAGCATTATGGGTTTTCCCATTTGGCCATTTTCTGTTGGCGGAGGAGTAGTTGGACTTGCTAGTGCTGCGATCGAGTGGTATCTGAAGGAACGATATGGCTAACCCCTGTCTGTTCAATAATGTAGCAATACAATATTGAGTGGACAATCTGGAAAACAGTGTGATTCGAAAAAATAAAGGCTGTTTTTACGGCTAGAATCACCTTGCCCCGCCCCGGTAGTTCAATGGATAGAACAGGGGACTCCTAAGCCTCTAATGTGGGTTCGATTCCCGCCCGGGGTACTAAATCGAAAGAACTGTCAAAAGTAAATCGTTTGCGGTTCTTTTTATTTACTTCGTGTAGGGTAAAAAGCCGTTCTCTGGCGACGAAGTAGTCTCCCTGTGACCAGGAAACAACATTACCCCTTCACAAACTACCGCGCTGGGAATCAACATGTGCTTACTTGCTAAACTTCGCCAAATCCTCAGCCATCTTACCAAGGCGCTTATCTGCTTGTTCGAAAGTGCTGCTTCCTTCACCAGTCAGCACTTCAATACCATCTTCGATTGTTTCCACCGCCCAAACGTGAAATTCACCTTTCTTGACAGCGTTCAAAACTTCCTGCTTCAACATCATATCGTTCACATTGCTAGCTGGAATCATAACCCCTTGCTCGCCGGTTAAACCTTTGAGCTTGCATATTTCATAAAAGCCTTCAATCTTCTCGTTGACACCGCCAATGACTTGTACTTCCCCTTTTTGGTTGACTGAACCGGTCACAGCGATCCCCTGTTTAATTGGGACATCTGCTAAGGCAGACAGTATCGCGTACAATTCTGTGCTTGAAGCACTGTCGCCGTCTACACGTCCGTAGCTTTGTTCAAAGGCCAAGTGCGCATTTAAACTTAGTGGTTTATCCTGAGCAAATTTCTGTGCCAGATACCCTGTAAGAATGAGTACGCCTTTTGTGTGAATCGGGCCGCTCATATTGGCTTCGCGCTCAACATTGATCACTCCCTGCTTGCCCAGCCCGACGCTGGCTGTGATGCGATTGGGTTGCCCAAAGGTGAGATCACCCAGTTGCAGCACCGATAGGCCATTGACCTGTCCGATTTTCTCGCCGCTCACCTTGATTTTAATTGTTCCTTCTTCCATTCTCTCCCGCATACGGTCCTGTATAAGGCTGGCTCGATAAAAGCGCTCTTCGATTGCTTTTTCGACATGATCAGCGGCAATAAGTTCTGCGTCCTCGCCCCCTGCATAATAGTTCGCCTCGCGAATTACATCCGCGAGATCGCCAAATTTGGTTGAGAGTTTACTTTGGTCATTGGCTATTCGCGAACCATGTTCCACAATGCGAGCCAGACCGGTTTGATCTATATGCCTGAGCTTTTCATGCTCACACAGCGTGCATACAAATGAGACATATTCTTGAATACGCTCATTGCTGCGTTCCATTTGTGAGTCGAAATCAGCTTTTACTTTGAATAATTCCCTGAAATCATCATCAAGCGATAACAATAATTGATATGTTTCCGGACGCCCAATCAAAATCACTTTGACATCCAGCGGGATAGGTTCCGGCCGCAAACTTTTTGTCGTAAACACGGGCTGTTCAACCGGCTGCTCAATACTAATCTCACGATTACTTAGACTTCGTTTTAAACTTTCCCAAGTAAATGGATTCCTGAGCACGTCTTCTGCAGGTAATACAAGGAAGCCGCCGTTGGCCTGATGTAAGGACCCGCCACGTATGAGTGTAAAATCTGTTACCAAGGCCCCCATGAAGGCTTCTTGCTCAATGCGCCCGAACAAGTTCGAGTAAGTAGGATTCATCTCCACTACAACTGGTGTCCCTGTGAGTTTGCTATTATCGACTAACACATTTGCCTGATATTTATTCGTTTTGGGTCTCTTTGGAGTTGGGATCGGTTGTTTGTCTTCTTTAGGCTCGGCTTTAAATTGCGATAAATTCTCCACCACATCATGATGTATGGTTTCTAAATGAGATAATACATCCGAAATATCTTTATACTTTTTCTCTAAACTTTCTACAAGATGCTGCAAAACAAAGTGTGCCACTTGTTGGTCAAGCTCATCGAGCGCTGCTTGAGCTTTTTTATCCAGTTCCCGAGTTTGACGTACTGCCGCCTCAATCTCCACCTGAAGCTGTTCCTGTTTCTTTCGCAACTGTTCCCGCTCAGCCTCCTCAAGTTTCAGGAATTCTTCCTCGTTTATAGGCTTTCCGGCTTTCAGTGGAATAGTCATAATTCCCATTGCAGCCATTTGCAAACCAAAGCCTTTCTCTTTGGCAACTTTTCCCAATTCCTTGAAAATTTTCTCCTTCTGTTGTTGGAAAGTACCTAGGTTTGCCTCTCGTTGGGTAGCATAATTTTCACCTTCGAAAGCCGCTCGTATGTCTTCTACTATCGATTTATAGAATATCTCCAGGTCTTTCTGGAATTCGTGTGCCCTACCAACCGGAAGGCGAATAGCATGAGGGCGATAACCGTCATCAAAGTTGTGAACATAACACCAATCCGAGGGCGTAGTTTGCCGGGCAGCAATTTTCTCCAAAAATCGTTCCACTGCCGTTGTGCGCCCGGTTCCCGACACGCCCGCAGCGAAGATGTTAAATCCCTGATCTTGAATGTCCAGTCCAAATCGCATTGCCCGAACGGCGCGTTCTTGACCAAAGATGGTTCTTTGGGCATCGCCTTCAGCGCTACTTTTACAGTTCAATGATTTTGGATCGCAAATGTGACGCAACTCGTTTATTGACAACTCATGGATCATGGTCTCTCCTTCTAGGGTTTCTTTCGATTATTAGAAGATTCGATCCCGACTTCCCCATATTTTGTACGCCTAATAATATCTAATGGGGGCAGTATACCATTTTCTCAAATCCATCTGCATACTTTATGAGATCATCACAGATTAAATTATTACGAAACTCTGATTCACTGACATATTTGAGTAGCAGGTATTCTCGGTAGCACCGGGGC
>CAZCPP010000293.1:0-5392 GCA_964500655.1 uncultured Anaerolineaceae bacterium
AGAAGTGCTTATGATGAACTCCAACTGCTCAAAGCCGCGTAACATCAGTTAGTAAGTAACATTACTTCTTGCTCATATCTTGCGCCGTTTGTAAGATTTCATGTGCAGAACGCAAGGTCCCTTCACCGACTTCACCCAGCATTTGAGCCAATTCCAACATGCGCGGTTCGCCGCTTAGGGGCTCCACACGAGTTAATGTACGCTTTTCATGCACCAGTTTTTGCACCTGGTAATGCTGGTCGCCAAAGGCCGCTATTTGCGGTAAGTGCGTAACGCAGAATACCTGATGGTTGCGCGCCAGGTCCCACAATTTGTGTCCGACAACCAGGCCTACCCGACCACCAATCCCCTGGTCGATCTCATCGAAGATCAGGCTGGGGATTTCATCAGCACGAGCCAGAACATTCTTCAAAGCCAGCATCAGACGGGAGGTCTCGCCACCAGATGCAACCTTGACCAGCGGCTTCAAGCCTTCGCCGGGATTGGGGGCCACAAGGAATTGAACCAGGTCATACCCATTATGGTCAAATGCATAGCGGTCATCTTTTACCGGGATACCATCCGGGTCCGCTTTGGTTTTGAAGTCCACCGAGAATTTCGCCGCAGCCATGCGCAGGTCTTTCAATTCGGCTTCAATACCTTTGCCCAAGGCTGTGGCAGCCTTCTGACGCTTTTGAGAAAGTGTGCTGCCTTGCTCGGCTAGTTTTATTAGCAAACTTTGTTCTTCGGATTCAAGTTCTCCGATTCGTTCTGAAGCGTGGCTGATATTTTCCAATTGTGCACGAGCATCCTCGCCAAAGGTGATGACTTTCTCGATTGAATCGCCATATTTGCGCATCAGGCTGTTTATCAGGTCAAGCCGTTCTTCAACTTCTTCCAGCCGTTTGGGATTAAACTCGATCTCTTCCAGATAATTGCGCAAGCTGCGGATCAGTTCCGCCAGCATCTCGTCCAGGCCGGTGGCTTGCTCCGAAAGCTCTGTGCGGGTGGCATCGAGCTTAGCCAGCGCAGCCATCGCCTGGGCAGCCTGCCCCACCAGGTCGCTGGCAGCGGGCGATTCGTGTGTGCCTTCGTCTAACGCAGTCAGGGCACCCTGGGCATTCTCTGCCAGAGACTCGGCATTGGCCAGGCGATCACGCTCTTCTTTGAGCCCATTTTCCTCGCCAGGTTTGAGCCTGGCGGCTTCGATCTCATCAGCCTGATAGGTCAGCAACTCGATACGGCGTTCGGCATCCGTTTGGGCCTGGCGCAGTTCATTCAATTCACGCCGCACGGCTATCAGCTTTTGATAGTTTTGACGGTATCCATTCAGGGTATCACCTAAATCTGCATAACGGTCGAGCAGGCCCAGGTGTGCATCCGTATCGAGCAAGGAAAGATGTTCCGATTGACCGTGGATGTCAACCAGATACGCCCCAAGTTCTTTGAGAAGGGATACGGTTACCGTGCGGCCGTTGACGCGCGCGACACTGCGTCCTTCACGGCGGGCCTCCCGAGTCAGTGTGACGAAATTCTCGTCATCCAACAGTTCTTCTCGTTTAAGAATCTCATTCAGCGCTTCTTTTTCCGGACCCTTGAGGCTGAAAATACCTTCGACAAAGGCATTCTTGGCCTCAGCACGGATGACAGTGGTCTCGGCGCGCCCACCGATCAGCATGGTGACGGCCTCCAGGATAATGGACTTGCCAGCCCCGGTTTCACCGGTCAGGATGATCAGGCCGGAACCCAGCTTGAGTACCAGGTTATCGATGATGGCAAAGTTTTGGATGCGAAGTTCTGTCAGCATAGATTATCTTGTTAATCGAATGCCAGAAAACTGAGTATAGACCACTGGCACAGTTATGAAAAGGTAAATAATTATCCAGGCTAATGGCAGGAATGACCAGATAGAGAACGCCTCCGCACCATAGTAATTCGTAAAAAATATAATAGATGTAATCTGGGAAATGATCGCTGGAATAGCGCCAACAACCATGCCGATAGAAATTGTCGTGAACAGAATGCGGGAACGTCGACGGCGCAATACCGCTAAGAGAATACGAGCAATAACTGTCCCGGCTGCAGGTGCAACCAATAAAATAATCAGCCCAAAAAAGAATCCGCTTAGCAAAGTAACGATGAAAGCCGTTACAGCAGATAAGATGGCTGCCACAATAAAACCAACAGCATAATCGTACCAGACTGCCGTATCAAACTTCTTTTGATGGGAACGGACACAATCTTTGCAAGAGTAACCGGTTGGGGTACGTACGGCGCAAGAAGCACATATTGGCTTTTCGCAAATTTTACAGCGCAGGCCAGTTTCACGATCAGGATGGACGTAACAGTATTGCGTAGTTGTTTCTTCGGTCATTGAGACATTCCTATGGCAGGATTTTTGTTCATGTGTGCGGTCAAGTTGCGGTAAAAATAGCCAGGATCTCCAAAGCGTACGAATTGTGCAGTATAGCCTGCCGCGCGAATATCTACACGGTCGTCTTCATCCAGGCCATTGGGCACAGCCCCGTCCACGCTCAGGACAGCGTTCTCGCTATGCACGTCGATGCTGATTGTCGAGCCTTCTGCCAGTACGACAGCTCGGTCTACAGACAGGTGCGGCGCGATCGGCACAATTAGAATATTACGCAACTCCGGCGGCAAGATTGGCCCTCCGGCCGCCAGCGCGTAAGCAGTGGAACCAGTTGGCGTGGCAGCGATCAAGCCGTCTGCCATATATGTAGTCAGCAGATGGCCATCGGCACTGGCAGCCAGCTTGACAGGCCGCAAATACTGTCCGCGCCCAACAACTGCTTCGTTGAGTGCATGCCACGATCCAATGACCTCGCCCGCGCGTACGTGCTCCACACGTAACATCATTCGGTTTTCGATCCAGGCTTCACCCTCGAATAGACGCTTCAGCATGTCGCGCCATTCGCTGCTTTGCACCTGAATGAGAAAACCCAACCGTCCAAGATTGACGCCCAAAATTGGGATGTTGCAGGGGGCGCACAAATGGCCGGCTCGTAGCATTGTGCCATCGCCTCCAACGGCAATTAGCAGATCAAATTCATTATTTTTAATGCGCTTGCGCAGATCTTCCTCAAAGAGTGATCCATGAGGTGCATCCACACCCTTCTCGCTCAAATATGCGGCAATTGCTTCGGCCTCGGTAAAAGCTGCCGGCAATTTTGGATAAGCGGTCACGACCGGGTGCTGTGGGAGGAAGGGGTCGGACATAATGGATTAATTATACCTGTTGTACGCAGAGGAAATTCACATTGTGCCCGAAGGGTATGAATAGTCCTTGCGTTACGCTAAACTTTGATCGCAAATTTTCCTGAATCCGCAACGCGCGCAACGAGTGAACTGCTCGTGAGAGCGTTCCACGCTATTTTTACGTTCATCACGTCGCATATCCGCCAACATTTCCATCAGGGCAAATTCTAAATTGGAAGTGTAATCGACAGCGAAATCGCGATCTTTGTAGTGGATAATGCCATAGGGTGGACGCTTGCCATAAGTTTTCTCAACCAGCAAGCAGTATGAAGCTAACTGAAAAATATGCGAATCATAAGGGGATTCTGGCGCGTTGGTAGATTTAACCTCCACAGGGATTATGACGCCCTTTTGCCGAACAAGATAATCTGGCTTGCCAGTTAGTTTGAGTGGTTGATAATACAATGCGCGTTCGACCTTTCCCCACCCATCTGTATCCGAATAAATAACCCGCCCGCCGGGTAAACCGGCTTCTCGGCGCTGCTTGCCGGATTGCCAGAAGAAGATTATGGCTAGAAAAAGGATGAAGAGCGCGAGATATAACACAATAACCAGTGCTTAGAGTGAAGTTTAACAGGAACTAGTAAGCCGAAACGATTTTAATTACTTTTTTCACACGCTTTGCTTGTGCACTCGAGAGATCATTCATGCGGTTTTCAAGCGTTGCAAGAAATTTGGATTTGTTACTCGCGTTAATTGCCACCATAACCTGTTCAGCATGTCGACCGACATCCCGCGGACGACAGGTAGCGATGCGGTTCAATATATATGGAAGAATTGCTTGTTGGTAATCTTCTTTTTGCGAAGCGATGCCCGCAAGTGCCTTGATACCAGCATCCATTGTGATAAGGGTACCTTGGGTCATGACTTTTTGGATGTCTTCGACATGTGGAAACAACTCATCAGCATTGATGCTCGCAATTGTAGAAAGCGCGATCATGCTTCCCCAAACCATACGATTATTTTTATCATGTAGCAATTTTAAGTAATCATCTTTGTACTCAGCGATCAATTCCGGAGCCAGGTAACCAGTCTCATACAGCACCTTGAGACAATCGCTTCGGATATTCTGTTCTTTATGCCAAAGGTTCTCCGCAATTTCACGAATACCCTTATGGTTTTTCTTTTCTGCTAGTTCTTTGGCAAGTTCCTGGTTAAGTACTTCATCGCGGCGGTTTTGGAAATAGGCAATTCGATTTAATACGGACATAAGGGCTTCCTCTTAAAGGATTTGGGCAGTGCAATACGCAACTAGTATTACAAGCGCCACGAACAACAGAAGCATTCCTAACGTGCGCCATAGTCCAGCGGCCACAACTTTTCGCCCGTGCTGACGGTGCAGTTCGGTTCCGCTAGAAAGTTCGGCCTGGTTTTCAGATTGGAATCCTTGCTTGCGATACCACCAGGCGCGGCGGCAGTACATGTAGTTTCCGATGTCAGAAGAGCGAATAACTGGCATTATTAGAGTATAGCACATTTATTCTAATATGTAATAAGCGTAACGCCTACCAGATGGCGAAAAAAGCATCAGTCATAATGCATCTAATTATGCTTTTGTTGCCCAAATATCTCACCTGACCTGGGAAATATTTCCTTGTGCAAAGCTCTCCGCTGAGGATAATAAGTATGCAACAAGAAATGGAGATAAATCATGTCTGACGCGATGAAAATCAAATTTTGGGGAGTACGTGGAAGCCACCCAATGCCAGGTGCAGGTACGGTGAAATATGGAGGAAATACGCCCTGTGTGGAAATCCGCGTTAAGAATAAGGTTCTCGTTCTGGACGCTGGTACTGGGATCATTCCTCTGGGCCAGGATCTCGCTCGACGCGCTGCTACCGGAAAAAGTCCGCTAGTGATGACTTTGTTGTTCAGTCATTTACATCATGACCATACACAAGGATTCCCGTTTTTTGTACCTGCATACCTTTCAAATGCAAAACTGAATATCTTTGGTCCAGGCATGTCATCCGAAATACTGGAGAGGGTGCTGGAGAATAACCAATCACCGACAACTTTTCCGGTAGGATTACGGGAAATGGCTTCTGCTAAAGTTATCCGCTCTGTGCGTGAGACGCAAACAATTATCCTTCTTTGGGATTTCGCGTGGAGAGGCCATATATGGGGGTACGCTGAT
>CAZCPP010000294.1:0-5353 GCA_964500655.1 uncultured Anaerolineaceae bacterium
ACCTGATCTTCTTGTTTTTTGTGCAAACTTTTTACTGTTAAGGTACTAATGTGTTATGTGTGCAAGCCAATGGGTGTGCATTACCATTTAGAGATGATGCAGCCGATATTGTTTTTGCAAATGCTGTTTTAGAGCATGTTCCTAAGTCAGGACAAACTAAATTTGTGTATGAAGTTTCTCGCGTTGCAAGCAAATCTGCTATGTTGGCGGTGCCAGATCGTTTATCGCCTCTTGAGGTCCATTCTCGCGTCCCATTATTGCATTGGTTGCCAAATTGGAGAAAGTTATTCCGGTTGATCGGGGAAGAATTTTGGGCTTCACCTGATAATTTATCCAGGATCTTCACAAAATCGGCCCTCAAAAAATTAGTAAAGAGTGCGATGGGTGACGATAGGTTTAAATGGACGATTAAACGTCAAACTTTATTTGGTCTTCCGGTATCACTTATTGCCAAGTATAAAAATCGCATTGAAGAAATATGAAAGGTTGGTAAATGGATTTCACTGTAATATCAACATATCGCTGTAACTCAAAATGCTCCATGTGCTATATCTGGCAAAATCCCACTTTGCCAGAGAACGAAGTCAGCCTGGAAACCTTGGAAAAAGTACCGGGGGGGATAGACAATCTAAACATTTCTGGTGGCGAGCCAACCTTGCGCCAGGATCTGGCGGAAATGGTAGATATTTTATATCCCAAAGGAAAAATCCTTGAGATCAGTTCCAATGGTTTACATGCTGAACGGCTTGTCCCCATCATAAAGAAATACCCGGACATCAAAGTTCGTTTCAGCCTGGAAGGATTTGAGGCAACGAACAATAGCATTCGTGGTGAAAACGATGGCTTTACAAAGAAAGTAAGCGGTATGCTTAAACTTCAGGAAGCCGGAGGAACGGATTTGGGCTTCGCGGCCGTCATCCAGGATGACAATATTGATGAACTGGTCAGGTTGTATCAATTTACGCGGGAGCACAATTTGGAATTTGCAACTTCGGCTTTGCATAATGCCTTTCAATTTCATAAAGCCGATAATATCCCCTATAACCGAAAGCGTGTAGCGCGTGAAGTTGAAAAACTGATCGTTGAAATGTTAAAAACGAATTCAGTCAAGAATTGGTTCCGAGCATATCTCAACCTGGGCTTGGTGGAAAAAATACTGGGACATGAGCGCTTGATCCCCTGTACGGCCGGATCGGATTTTGTGTTTATTGATCCGTGGAGTGATATTTATGCCTGTAATGTGCGGCCTGACTTGTATATGGGAAATTTGCAAGAGCAACCATGGAATGAACTTTGGCACGGGGAAAAAGCTGCAGAAATTCGTAGCAAGGTAGTTGCTTGTTCACATAATTGTTGGATGGTCACAACCGCTCGAACAGCTATGCGCCATCCCAGGCTCACCTTCTTGCCCAAACCGAAGCCATCTTTGTGGGTGTTGGAAAATAAACTCAAGGCCACATTGGGCATGAAGATTGATTTTGAGCGTTATGTGGATTATGAGCATGTTGCTGAAGAAATAAATGCTCCTGAGCGTATTCATTTTCTTGACTCCAAAGCCCCTAAACGGAAATTGCAGCCAGAAACATCCTATTATGTCGAATTAGGTGAGATAGACAACCGGTGAGTAAACTAAAAATTGCTTTCATCGGTTCGATAAGTTATCCTTCTCAGGCGGGGGTTGACCGGGTGGTAGAAGCTATCGCGCGGGGATTGGCGGCACGGGGAGATTACGAAATTACGGTTTACGGTGATAAGGGCAAGATAGACTCAGCCAAAGCGCCTTCGAATGTCATCTTAATTCCATTTTCTCCCCTTGGCCCGAAATATTTCCGGGCGTTTTCACAGTTTCTCATGGCTGGGTTCCATGCACTATTCAAAGGAAACTATGATCTAATCCATTTGCATAACCTGGAAGCAGCTTATATTCTGCCGCTATTACGGCTCAAGTATCCTGTTGTAACCACCTCTCACATCATAACCCATCGCCGGGTGGACCAATGGGGCAGGTTCGCCAGATTTCTAATCCGCCAGATGGAGTGGCCCTTTATCCATCTTTCAAATTCCAGAACAGCAGTCTCATATACGGATACACAATATTATGAGAATAAACATAAACGAACGGTGACATGGGTTCCTAATGGGGTCGAAACTGCAAATACAATTCCACAAGTCGCTCAGAGAAAAGTCAGCGAGAAATACGGGTTGATTGAAAAAAACCATATTCTATTTACAGCAGGCCGTATTATCCCAACCAAAGGGGGGCATATTTTGCTTGCAGCAGCGAAGCAAATTGAAAAAACGCACCCATATCCAATTGTTATCTTAGGGGATTTATCGCGTGATCCTGAATATGCAAAGCAATTATTGGAAATGGCCCCAGAGAATACCCGATTTATTCCTTTTATCGAATCGAAAGAAGAAGTCGAAGCGATTATTGCGGGTTCAAGGTTGTTAGTCTTTCCCTCCATGGTGGAAGGAATGTCGATGGTGTTGTTAGAGGCAGTGACCCAGAAAATCCATCTTATTGTCAGTGATATTCCTGAAAACAAGAGTGTTTTAGAAAAAAACGCGCTCTATTTCTGTTCCGAAGATGTGAATGATTTAGCGGAGAAACTTAATTGGGCATTAGAAAATTCGGAATTTATGAATAAATTATCGCTTGACGCATATCAACATGTCTTGGCAAACTTTAGTTGGGAAAAAATTGTGTCTAGCTATGAAAAATGTTATCAGCAGGTATTGCAAAGAAAGACTGAATAGCTGCGCAAACGCAAGACACGAGTGGATCAAAGGGGCGCAATTATGCACACAATCCTGGGGAGAAAAGCACAAAAATGAAAACCCAAACCAACAATCTCAAATTATCCCGCTGGCAGCGCCATGCCCGCCTGTCGATGAGCGCCGCCCTGTTATGCAGTGACCTAGTCAGCCTGGCACTGGCCGGGTTCCTGGCGATTGCGGCGCGCCTGTCCATGGGGCAGGGCTGGCAGTGGGCTTTATACGCCCAAATTGCCTCGGTCGGGACGGTCTGTTTGCTGGGTTTTGCCCTCAGCCGCCTCTACCCGGGATTGAGCCTGGGGCCGGTGGAAGAACTGCGCCGCCTGACGGTGATGACTACAGCGGTCATCTTTGGCCTGGCCGGACTGACCTTCTTCGCCCGCAACCCGGAAGACTACTCCCGCCTGACCCTGGGTCTGACCTGGTTCTTCAGCCTGGTTTTCCTTCCGCTGGGGCGCAATCTGCTGCGGGCGGTGATGGCGCGTCTGGGAGCCTGGGGAGAGCCAGTGCTGGTGATTGGGTATGGCGAAGGCGGTCAGCATTTAGCCGAACATCTGCGCAGCCACCGCACCATCAGCTACTACCCCGTGGCCGCCGTGGATGGGATGGGCGTCGAGTATCCTTTGCGCGCTGATCAGAGCCTGCCGGTTTTTTCTGCAATGCACGATTGCCTGGCAACGTCAGCCTGCGCGGCCATCCAGACCGCCATAGTGATCCTGGCTGAAGTGCCTGAGGCCCTGGTTTATGCGCTCACCCGGGATAATGCCGGGGGATTTCGGCGTTTAATCCTGATCCCCGACCAGGTTGCGATTGGCTCCCTGGGAGTGACCCCGGTAACATTGAATGGCATGTTCGGTCTAAAAGTGCACGACAACTTGTTGAGTCAATTCGCCCGCTTCCAAAAGCGTCTGATGGATCTCTTCATCGCCGGGTTAGGTATGCTGTTTCTCGCTCCGGGGTTTGGCTTGATCGCCATAGTCATCAAATTGACTTCCCGAGGTTCCGTTTTCTACCAGCAGGAGCGCGTCGGCAAGGATGGGCGTGGATTTGGCATGGCTAAATTTCGCACCATGTACGAAAATGCGCACCAGGGACTGGATGAGCTTCTCCAAACCAACCCTCACCTGCAAGCCGAATGGGATAAATACCAGAAACTCAAGCATGATCCCCGTCTCACCCCAGTGGGCGGGTTTTTGAGGAAGTACAGCATCGATGAATTTCCTCAACTCTGGAATGTACTCAAAGGAGAAATGAGCCTGGTCGGCCCGCGGCCTTTCCTCCCCGATCAGCAGCAGATGTATGGGGAAGGCTTTTCCCATTACATCCGCGTCCTGCCCGGCATCACCGGCATGTGGCAGGTCACCGTCCGCAACCAATCCGAATTTAGCGAACGTCCCTTCTGGGATGAATACTATGTCCGCAACTGGTCCATCTGGCTGGATATTTATATTTTGGCCAAAACCATTTGGGCAGTCCTTCGCCGTGAAGGTGCCTATTGACCTTTGTTTGTTCATATCTCTGGACTATTCAAGGAGATGAAAGATGAATCAAAAAACAATCAGCATTCTGCTCATCAGCGCAGGCGTCATCCTGGCCGCACTATCCCTCTTCGCCGACACCCTCGGCCTGAGCGCCAACACCACCTTCGGCTACAAACAAGTCGCCGGTCTGGTGGTTGGCATCGTCGTAGTGCTCGCCGGCGCCATCCTGCTCCGCCGCCGCCCCGAATAACCTAACCCATCAGCGCCGGTCTGCGTAGCACTTCCGTAGGAAGAAGCGCAGCATCCCAACGGGAAACGTGCTTTCCGTCACCCCCTCTAGTGTAGCGCTGGTCGAGTGTTTTCGAACGCAGAGAGAAAACGTATCGAGACCAAGCGGCTTGACTGAGTTCTATTTCTCGCCCCTCTCAGCGCCGGTTTCGCGAAGCACCCCCCATGGGGAATGCGAAGCAGGTCGCTTGTACTTAGAGATACAGAGTATAATGTGTAGGAAATTAGCAAACAAACGGAGATCATGCGATGAGACAAGTAGTAATCTATCCAGGCGAAGATGGTTATTGGGTTGCAGAATGTCCCAGTTTACCCGGTTGTATTAGCCAGGGAAAGTCGAAAGAAGAAGTTGCTGCCAATATCAAGGAAGCAATCCAAGGATATATCATAGCTCTTGAGGAAGATGGCTTGACCGTACCCGAAGAGCATTTCGATACCTTGGTAGTAGCTGTATGAGCAAGTTACCTGGTATATTGGGAAAAGAATGTGTCAAGGCTCTCAGTAAGAACGGCTTTATCGTAAAACGTCAGCATGGCAGCCAAATGATTCTGCGTCGAGACGGTCCCTTCGCTCAGGTTGTAGTACCCAACCATAAAGAATTAGATAGAGGCACTTTACGGGCTATTATTCGGCAGGCTGGACTTAGTGTAATGAGTTCGTGAAACTGCTGTAAATATGGTGCGTTGATGTAAGTGTTGCCCATTTTTTTGGGAGAAAACGTATCGAGACCCAGCGGCCTTGGCTCAATACAATCAGCGCCGATCAATGCGTAGCAGGTGAAGTGCTTTTCTTCACCCTGGAGCGCA
>CAZCPP010000295.1:0-5352 GCA_964500655.1 uncultured Anaerolineaceae bacterium
CTCAAAGTCTATCATCGAATTCTCTGTCTCAGATTGCTCTCCGACAATCTGCTAGGCCCGGTAATTGCCACAGCCAATGAGTTTACAAACGAAGTAGCTGATAAACCCGGAGTTTATGACGCAACAATGTTGGCACGGATCAATGGCGAGGAACGTTCCCAGGGCAATTTCAAAGATATTTATTGGTCATTTGGCCAAATCATAGCGCGCGCATCTGATTCTGTGATGTTGTATCCCGACGAGGTGATTGGTTCCGGGACAGTAGGTACCGGCTGTCTGTTAGAATTAACTAAAGCGCAAGGCCCCTGGTTACAACCGGGTGATGTGGTTGAGCTAGAAATCGAGGGGATTGGCATCTTGAAAAACGCTGTTCAACAGTTATAATGGGAAATAACTAAGAACAGAAAAAATGCCCGGGGAGGGCTTGAGAACGTATGAGGTCAAACATTCACAAATTAAGCGACACCGGTTTATATCAACAGGAAGTCTTTAAAATCCTGGCGGAATATGAACTCGCTCGTTCCCAACGCCACCCAAACCCGATCACCCTCATGCATGTTTCACTAAAATTGAAAAATAACAACTCCAAAATAGAAGATAGCTTAAAGCAAATCTTCTATAGTTTATTAAACACCAGCCTGCGAGTCTCCGATATTCCGGCACACTACGACGATGATTTTCTTATATTGATGCCAGTAACGAACGATTTAGGTGGGCAAGCGGCGACATTACGATTGATCTCCAGGCTTAAAGGAGATATAAATACCATGGATGTAGAGAAATCATGTAAATATTCTATCCATGTCGGTATTGCTTCACGTTCCGGGGGGGAAAGTGTAACCCTCGAGAAATTGATGGCCGAGGCGAAGCAAGCCTTGGGTGACGCGAGGAACCAAGGGCCAGAAGCTTTTTCCATTTACCAACGAAATGAGGAAGACCAGTAGGTACAATGTACGTAAAAGTTGATAAATTGGTAGAACATATTCAACAAGCATTACCATAGATATATACACCCGGGAGGCAAAGAGGAGAGACATGGATTTGAAATATAAAACCAGTGATACTGGTTTGTATACCGAAGATGTTTTTAAGTTCCTGGCAGATTACGAGCTTTCTCGTGTAAAACGGTATCCAAGTCCAGTCTCATTATTACATGTATCGCTCAACCTAGATAAAGCAAAACCTGCAATTGCGGAAACCCTAAAAAAACTCTTTGCCGGCATTCTAAACACCAGTTTGCGCATCGCCGATATTCCCGCTCATAGCAATAATGACTTTCTGGCGCTGATGCCCTCCACAGACGAATCTGGAGCGCAATCAGTAGCCCGGCGTTTGATCACCCGCTTACGTGGCACACGCAACTTTGCTGATGGCGATACATTCAAAGTCGTCATCCATATTGGTATCACAACCCACCCCGGCGGAGAAGGCGCATCTGCCGAAAAACTTTTAGAGCAAGCAGAAAAAGCGCTATTCGAAGCCAAATTAACCGGGCCACACACTTATAAACAATTTTCAGAGGATTAATTTTGGAAGTAAGATGCCCTTTTATCACAAGCTTGGAGATATCCCTCACAAGCGTCATGTGCAATTCAAAAAAACGGACGGAAAACTTTATCGCGAAGAGTTAATGGGGTTGGAAGGCTTCTCGTCTATTCAATCTATCCTTTACCATCATTTCCTGCCACCTCGCGTAAAGATTAGGGAAGATCTTGGGCCAGCTAAACCTGAGTACGTTGACTTTGGCCCGATCCGTCATCGCGCTTTTGCCACGCTTCAGGCCAAACTGGGGACTGATCCCGTTTCAGCACGCATTCCGTTACTCGGCAACAAGGATATCATTCTTGGAGTCGTGCGTGCCAACCAAAGCATGGACTATTATTATCGCAATGCCCAGGCCTATGAAACCTGGTATGTCCATGAAGGAAAGGGTACGCTGAAATCACAATTCGGAAATTTAACCTTTCATCCCGGCGATTACATTGTCATCCCTTTTGGGACTACCTGGCAAATGCAGTTGAACACAAAAGAAGCTTGCTTTTTTACTTTTGAGTGCCCATCCCAGATCGTGCCGCCCAAACGCTACCGCAACGCCTTTGGTCAGTTGCTGGAACACTCACCCTATTGCGAGCGCGACATCCGCCTCCCGTCAGAACTGGAAACACATACGGATCGAGGGCAGTTTGAAATCCACGTGAAGGTGCGGGATAGACTCAGTCGGCATGTGTTGGATAACCATCCCTTTGACGTCGTCGGCTGGGACGGTTATTTATATCCCTGGATATTCAATATCGAAGATTTTGAGCCTATCACAGGACGCGTCCACCAACCGCCTCCCGTCCATCAAACCTTCGAAGCCCGCAACCGGGTATGACCGAGGCTTCGATTGGGGTGAAAGAAACCCAGGAACTGGCAGTGATGGTAGACACTTTCTATCCACTGCAACTCACAAAGGAAGCCTTGGAGTTAGAAAAGCCAGAGTACATGGAGTCGTGGCTGGAAGGCGATGGCGAATAGAATAAAAAATATTTACCCCGTTCTCAACCAGAGCGGGGTAAATTTTACTTATGGAAATCGCTCCGACAACTATCCCCTGGCAAACCATCAATAAGTTAATGTCCGGCTCAATTTTGCCGCGACCCATTGGCTGGATTTCGACTGCTAATGCCAATGGGCAACCAAACCTGGCCCCTTATTCGTTCTTCAACATGGTTTGCGCCAATCCACCAACGGTGGTCTTCTGCCCAATGATCCGCTCGATAGACGGGAAACCCAAAGACACATTGAACAACATCAAAGATAATGGAGAGTTTGTGGTTAATATCGTCACCGAGAATTTGACAGAAGCAATGAACTTATCATCCCTAGAGACCTCTCCAGATGTTAATGAGTTTGAATTAGCAGGCCTTACATTAGCACCATCAATCGTTGTTAAAGCGCCGCGAGTGGCGGAGAGCCCGATCCATTTTGAGTGTCAGGTTCGCGATATAATCGAGATCAATAACCAGCCGGGGGGCGGGTATGTTGTCACCGGAACCGTCGTTTACTTGCATGTGGATGACGGGGTCTTGCTAGGGACAGGCAAGATCGATTTGACCGCACTCAAGCCCATCGGTCGCCTTGCAAGAGGCGCATACGTCCGCATGACGGATCTATTTAAATTAGATCGTCCACAATCTCAACTAAAAAAGAAATAAGGTGGTCAATATGCGAAAACT
The DNA here is from genome assembly GCA_964500655.1 of uncultured Anaerolineaceae bacterium. GTDB lineage: Bacteria > Chloroflexota > Anaerolineae > Anaerolineales > Villigracilaceae > JAABUE01. Next base: position 3,219 of record CAZCPP010000295.1, read on the forward strand.
TCTTCTACTTACATTATGCTTACTGCTGGGGGCTTGCAATTTGCCGATAGCGGATTCTGATGATGGACTCAATGATGAAGCGGCTACTGTGGTTGCCTTGACATTGGCTGTCCAAGGGACCTCCACACCAAAGGATGTTCCCCTGGCCTCACCAACACTGGCCCCCAGCAAGTCGATTGGGCCTACGCTTACACCAACCTATTCAGTGCCGAAGCTGAACGTCAATGAAACCACAAACTGCCGGACCGGACCGGGAGAAAGCTTTAAACTGATCACTTCTTTCACGCCTGGCGCTTCGCTCGAGATCGTTGGAAGATACCCGGTAAACAATTATTGGGTTGTAAAAATCCCTGGTACCGATGATACTTGCTGGATCTGGGGAGATTATTCGACCGCGGTTGGTAGCTACTGGGCGGTACCTTCTGTCACTCCCCCGGCTACTCCGGAACCAAGCGAACTTGCGAAACCTGGTAGCCTAACCTACACATACGAATGCACGTTCAATGGCGTCAACTCAGATGTTAAGGTTACGCTAGGGTGGACTGATAAGTCAGGTGATGAACTAGGTTTTCGCGTTTTCCGCGATGACGCAAATATCTCCGAGTTGCCGGCCAATTCAACTACCTACACAGAGACAATCGCGGCAAATGCAACCCAAAAACTAACTTACAGCGTGGCAGCCTATAATGCTGCGGGAGAATCCGCTCGTGCTACGATAAGTTTTAGTTGTCAATAAAAATGCAAGCAGAAGTAAAAATCTAGGCTTACAACAAGATCCAAGACGGGCGATCAGTTCGGTTGCCCGTCTTGTTTATGCCTCGAGTAATTCTTTGGCTTTCTTTTGCTGTTTGCCACGTTTATCGGTATTAAGAATTCGTTTGCGAACGTGAAATTTTTCGGGCGTTACTTCCAATAGTTCATCATCAGCCAGGTACTCAATCGCTTCATCCAGGCTCATCTGGCGCGGTGGCGTAAGGCGGATTTCCATCTCGCCTCGTGCGGCGCGCATATTGGTCAGGTGCTTTTTCTTGCACACGTTCACGGCAATATCTCCGGAGCGCGTATTCTCCCCCACCACCATACCTTCATAAACATGCCCGGTGTGATGAAAAAGGCGCCACGCTCTTCTGCACTCTTCAAGGCATAGGTTGTAGACGTGCCTGCTTCCCAGGCCACCAATGATCCACTGGAACGGGAAACCATCGGGCCAGCCATTTCATCGTAGCCGTGAAAGATAGTATTCATGATACCCATGCCACGGGTGGAGGTCAGGAACTGATAACGGAAACCCAACATACCCCGCGTTGGGACGACGTACACCAAACGCGTCGTTCCCTGACCTGTATCCTGCATATCCATCATTTTGCCACGCCTGGCCCCTAGCATTTCCACCACCACCCCGACAGTCTCGGAGCTGGTCTCGATATGGACTTCTTCGTACGGCTCCAATAAAGTGACGCCATCTTCGGCTGTATGGAAGATTACTTCCGGCCTCGAAACCTGGAATTCGTAGCCTTCGCGGCGCATTGTTTCGATCAGGATACCCAGATGCAATTCACCACGCCCACTGACGAGGAAACTCTCGGCCGAATCGGTATCTTCCACGCGCAGGGCTACGTTGCTGCGTAATTCATCACATAACCGTTCACGCAATTTGCGGGAGGTACTCCATTTGCCTTCAAGCCCAGTGAACGGGGAGGTGTTAACCCCAAACGTCATGCGGACAGTTGGTTCTTCTACTTTGATGGTTGGCAATGCAACAGGGTTTTCAGGATCGGCCAACGTCTCTCCAATGTTGATCCCTTCGAGACCCGCCAGCGAAACGATGTCACCGGCGGAGGCACCGTCTACTTCGATGTTATCCAGTCCCTGGAACTGGTACAGGTAACGGGTTTTTTCGGGCAGGTTTTCGCCGGTCGTGGTCAGGCGAGCCAAGGGCTGCCCTACTTTGATATTTCCAGCGAAGATACGCCCAACGGCGGTTACTCCACGATAAGAATCATAACCCAGGGTGGTGACCAGGAGTTGCAGCGGAGCGTTGGCATCCACACGCGGGGCCGGGATGTGGTGCAGGATGGTTTCAAGTAAACTACTATCGACTGGAAGTCGATAGCTTTGTATGTCGAATGAAATT
>CAZCPP010000296.1:0-5351 GCA_964500655.1 uncultured Anaerolineaceae bacterium
TTGGAGAATCCTTGTCGATCAACTATTCATTTGTTAAAGTGTCCGGTAGCTAGGTATTTATATTGACCAAAATAATGTAATATTTATAAACCGCGCCAAGCTTCAGGCCTGAATGCGTCTTTCCCCTGCTTCAGGGCAGCATTTAAAGTATTCAGTAAATGTGCTTTATCATCAGGCAATGTGCCCCTTAGAGGCAAGTAATTAGAGGCGTGATTGGTGCGGAATACACATTTAGTTATGCCTTCCAAATTCTCGATCACCCGGTGTAATTCCAATAACATCTCTTCCGGTTGCAATAAATAAAATGATCCTGCCTTCCAATCCTGATGAAGGCGAGTCCCTGGAACAAGCATCAGGGTGAGCATCGAGAAGTAGTCGGGATCCATCTGGCTGACCACGCGACCTGTTTCAGTAGTATGGGTTTCGGAAAGCTCTGCCCCTCCTATCCCTAAAATGCCAATAATTGACACTAAAAATCCCGCCTTTTTCGCCTTGTGCACTGCCTGGATCATCTCATCCGCTGTTACCCCTTTGTCAATTTTTACTAAGACTTCAGGGCTACCACTCTCCAACCCAAGGTAGATGATTTTTAACCCCTGGCCGCGAATTTTTTCAAGATCAGAGTCGCTCTTTTTCAAAATATTTTGTGCGGTTGCATAAGACCCCACTCGCTCGAGGTTCGGGAAAACCCCTTCCAATTGTTCGAGTATATTCAGTAAGCGAGATGTGCTTAAAACAAGTGCATCACCATCGGCCAGAAAGACCCGCCTTGTGTGCGGGGATACCTGCGCCGCCATCTGGATATCTTCCATAACTTCATCGACACTACGCGTTTGAAAGGGTTTCCCAAGATAAGTGCCACAAAAAGTACAGCGATTATATGAACAGCCATATGTAATCTGAAGAATATAGCTGTTTGCTTCGCTGGGCGGACGAATTACTGCACCATGGTAACGCATAAAGATTTCCGAACTATGCCAATTCTAGGTTAGGAAAGAATCCTTGAAAAATATTTTTAGACTTTTGGTCCGGCCTCAATAACTTCTTTGGAGGTGCCATCTTCAAATTTTGCAAAATTTTCAATAAAACGCATGGCCAGATCTTTATAGCGCTTATCATACTCTTCACGGCTGGACCAGGAAGACCAGGGTTCCAAAACGTCTGGTGGTACATCGGGGCAAGATTTTGGCACATCAAATCCAAACACGGGATCCTTGTAATATTTAACCTTGTCCAGCGCCCCGGTCAGTGCCGCATTGAGCAGGTTGCGTGTATGGCGAATACTTATTCGCTTGCCAATACCATACGAACCACCTACCCAGCCAGTGTTAACCAACCAGCAGGTTGCGTTGTAGCGCTCAATCTTTCCTCGTAGTAACTCTGCGTACTTCGCCGGATGATGCACCATGAAGGGGGCTCCAAAGCAGGCCGAGAAAGTGATTTCCGGTTCATCGCGTAGGCCAACTTCCGTACCACCAACTTTGGCGGTATATCCCGAAATGAACTGATACAATGCCTGGTCAGGCGTCAGGCGAGCGATAGGTGGCATGACGCCACTGGCGTCACAGGTCAACATGATGATATTCTTGGGATGCCCGGCCTTTTTCTCTGGTACAGCGTTTGAAATGAACTCCAACGGATACGAAGCACGCGTGTTCTCGGTAACGAACTCATCATCCAGATCTATCATGCGGGTGACGGGGTCGTATGTCACATTTTCCAGGATCGTCCCGTACATTCGTGTTGTAGCATAGATCTCTGGCTCAGCAGATTCTGATAGGCCAATCACCTTGGCATAACAGCCACCTTCAAAGTTGAATACACCCTCATCACTCCAACCATGTTCATCGTCACCAATTAGACGACGAGTTGGGTCGGCTGAAAGCGTGGTTTTACCTGTCCCGGAGAGACCGAAGAAAAGCGCAACATCATCTTTATCTTTCGGGTTGACATTGGCTGAACAGTGCATCGATAATACGCCCTGCAATGGCAGTAAGTAATTCAAAATTGTGAATACTGATTTCTTTATCTCACCCGCATAAGCGCTTTTCCCGATGAGGGCTAGCTTCTTCTCGAAACTGAGCGTGATAAAAGTCTCGGAATTGGTGTTGTCCACCCGCGGGTCGGAATTAAATCCGGTAGCGGCAACAATTGTAAAGTCTGGGACGAAGCGCTTGTACTCCTCCAGAGATTCAGGCAACACGAACATATTGCGAACAAACATGCTGTGCCAGGCAAACTCGGTAATCACGCGCACAGGCAGGCGGTAGTTCTCATCTGCGCCTGCGTAGACATCCTGCACGAACAGGTCTCGTCCCTGGGTGTAACCCAACAGGCGCGCATACAGTTCATCAAACTTCTCGCCAGACATGGGGCGGTTATACTGGCCCCACCAGACATGTCCCTCGGTGCCCACTTCGCGGACAACGAACTTGTCATTTGCAGACCGAGCAGTATGCTTGCCAGTAAAAGCCACAAATGGTCCTTTGTGAACAGTGGCGCCCTCAGCCCGAAAGATTGCTTCCTCATGCAGGGCTTCAGAAGGCAGATTCCAGTAGGCCAGGCGCAAATTACGCATGCCGTGATTTGAGAGGCTGTAATCCGCTTTCCGTGTTTGAGCTGCATCTTCAGCAGGAGTCTTGATATTGAGTATATTATTCATTGATAATCTCCTACAGCCAATCTCGAATCAATTTGCGGTCGCCAATGTATATTTCGTTGGGACTGTTCGGATCAAGCGCCCACCGAATGCGCTCCATGCCCTCAGTTACGTCCTTGACTGTGCCACTGAAAGACAAGCGGATATGGCCTTCCATACCGAATTCTTTTCCCGGCACTGTCACAACTCTGGCTTTTTCAAGCAGGAAATTCGATATTTCTTCAGAACTGCTGTTAAAAGCACGCAGATCTGGCAGCGCATAGAAAGTGCCCTTTGGCGGGATGAGACGCGCACCATTAAACGATTTCATCTCTTGCATGAACACATTGCAATTATTCTCGATCTGTAAACGTAACGCTTCGACGATAGACTGAATGCCGTTTAATGCCCCCTCGGCGGCCGCCTGTGAGACGGGTGAAACACCAGACGTCATTTGTACCGTTACATTGGTCATTACACGCACCAGGGAACGCGGAGCAACCACCCAACCTACCCGGAAGCCGGTCATACCATAAACTTTTGATACACCATTGACAATGATCACATGCGAATCTTCAATATCTTTGTTGGTAAAACGAAATGCAGGCACAGCTTCGTTTCCATCGAAAACCAGCTTGTGATATATATCATCACAAATCATAAAGATACCTTTTTTCTCGCAGAAATCGACTAATTTCTCGATTAACTCCGGCGGATAGATCGCTCCTGATGGATTATTAGGGCTGTTTACGATGATCGCACGAGTGTAAGATGTGGCCGCTTCTTCAATATCTTCAAAGCGAGGGGTGAATGTTCCATCTTCTGGAGTCACCACTACCGACCGGGCATTACACATCTTGATGATTTCCGGGTAAGAGACCCAATATGGCGCGAGAATAATAGCCTCGTCTTGCGGATCCAAGATCGAAAATAGAATATTGAACAATGATTGCTTGGCACCATTAGTTACGATTACATTCTCCGGAGCAACAAGACGATCGTAGTTTTCCTCTGTATAACGGATAATTGCTTTTTTTAGGGCAAGTGTTCCATCAGCCGGCGTATATTTAACCTCCCCACTCGAGAGCTTTGCAGCTGAAGATATTATGGCGTTGATCGGTGTTTTATTTTTGGGTTCGCCAATCCCTAGATGGATTATTGGTTCGCCACGCTCACGCAGCTTGCGCGCTTCTTCATTCAAGCCCAGTGTCGGCGATTCTGATATTTCACTGGCGAGTTTGCTCAGTTTCATCGATGCTCCTTAACAAAATTCTGGTCAGCAAATTCACTGACCAGATGTGCGCTCATACCCGCAATTAAGCGGTGCCGACAAATAAATTATCTGGCATGATCTTCATAAATTAATTATACCCTGTAACGTATACCGGGCGAGCGTGCTCACCCGGTATCATGATTGTAATCACGAGCTAATCACAGGGAAATTTTTCAGGTTCAGGATCACTGGCTTGAGCCCAAACGCGCTCAAACTCCTGCATATATAATGTGGCAATTTCAGGATTATCAATAATGATCACATTCTCATCATTTTTTGTTTCCGCATTTGTTGAAAAATTCAAAGAACCTGTCATCACGATACGTTCATCTACAATGACAACTTTGTGATGCAAGAAACTTGGATTTCCATCTCGACGAGCAGGCACATTGGCGCAAAAGAGAGTCCGTAACTCGGCAAAGTCCGTACTACTTCCAACCTTCTCAAACACACCTGCGACATCTACACCTTCTCCAGCCCGGTCGATCATCGCTTGTGCTAAAGGAAAATCGGTAAAACTGAAAGCCATAAAGCGAATGCTGCTTTGAGCAGAACTAACAATTGGAATGATCGCCTGTTCTAATGCCTGATCTTCAGAAGTGAAAACCACCTGAATCGGAGTATCGTTCACTATGATGGACTGCTCTGCTAGCTGAGATGGTGATCGTGGTCCAAATTCCCCATCCCACATCTCCTGGAATTCACGTTCGTAAATTTCTGCAAGCTTAGTGGAACGGATCGCAATCACATTGTTATTTTGTTTGAAAATACCATTTTCTGTGATATTGGTAGAACCCGTCCAAACCCATTCTCCATCGAAGATCCAGAACTTGTTATGCATGAGAGCCGAACGATCATCATCTCTAACTTCAATGCCAGCTTCTTTTAACATGGCGAACTGACCGTGACCTGGCTCATCATCCGATTCGAGACCGTGCTCATCATCGGTTACCCAAAGCACATCCACTCCACGCCGTTGGGCCGCCACAAGCGCTTCTGCTACCGGCGTCAAGTTGAATTCAAAAGACGCAATGTGAATACTAGTTTCGGCAGCGTTGATTTTATCGATCAAGCGGGCCTCAATGGAACTTTGCCAATTCTCGGGGTCATTAATGTTAAGTGGGTCAGCAAAATACACTTCCCACCATTCGCCAGTAACGTGCGATACAGGCGGTGGCAAGGTTGATTGTGCTACCGGGCTTTCAAGTGGGTTATCAACCAGGACAGGTTCCTCTGTTGGTGTGAAGATTCCGAGCATATCAATACCGGTCATATAATAATAGGTCCCAAAACCAATGACAACAATAAATATGATCAGGGTTAACGCGCGATTCGACGATTTCTTAGAACGGGAAGTTTTCCTCTTCCTCGATTTCGATTTTGATTTTTTCTTAGCTGCAGCCATAACAACCTCCTTTAATTCTTTGGTTTTCCCTAATG
>CAZCPP010000297.1:0-5306 GCA_964500655.1 uncultured Anaerolineaceae bacterium
AATTTCATTCGACATACAAAGCTATCGACTTCCAGTCGATAGTAGTTTACCTTTTCGATTCAGGGCACATACGGGTCGGAATAGAGGAGGCATCCATGTCGAAAAAGAAGGGCTTAGGTTGTTTTTCAATCGTCCTGGTATCGGGTTTTCTCCTGGCTGTCATGTTGTCTGGATTGTACTTTTTCTACCTGGGTCCAAATCTGCTGGAGGACAAACGTGCCGGATCTGTGCCCCCGACCGTGATTGTGCACACCCCCTCGCGAGGGGATACAGCCGCTGAAGGCGACCTGCTGACGGCCAGCGCAACGGCCACCAGCCGCAACCCAATGGCCAGGCTGGAAGTATGGCTAGATGGGGAGAAATACCAGGAGCAAGTCGCGCAGGGCAGCACGAACAACCTGTATGTCTCCTTTGAGATTGAGATGAAGGAAGGCACGCACGTGATCGCCTTCCGTGCTGTGGATGCCGCCGGACTGGTCGGGCAAAGCGCGCCTATCCCCGTCACTGGTACACCTGGAATAGCAACCCTGGTCACTGAAGAAGGTGGGCAGACTATGGCGGATATCGCGCAAGCCATGGGGGTGGCGCAGGATGAAATCAACAATCTAAACCCGGACCTGGGAAATGGGGGCTTACCTAGTGGAACGCATGTGAATGTTCCCAAACCACCCCCTCAGGGAGGAGGCGGCCAGGGTAGCGGCCCTCCAGGTGGCGAGCCCCCTGGTGGAGGTCCCCCTGGTGGTGAACCTCCGGGTGGAGGTCCCCCGGGTGGTGAACCTCCGGGTGGTGGTGATAAGGGTGGAGATCCCAAGAACGGTGATGACCAGGACGAGGGTCCCACGGGTAGCGGTAGCTGGGGCAGCGATGGCCAGGACAATGGAATACCATATGAGGTGGTCGCAGCAGATCTCCCGCCGCTCACATCCGATATCAGTAACCTGATCTCGGCGGCCTTCGCTAATATGCCCAAGGCACCAAGTTCGTTTTACGCCAAATACAAGGACTGCGTAGTAGAGCTACACTGGCAGGATAATGCCGAAAACGAGACCCACTTCAATGTTTGGATGCAGCGCGTGTATGGTCCCCCCCAACTGATCAAGACTACCGGACCCAATCCCAAGAACGGCCCGACAACTTTCAAGTTCAAAGCGCCGCACTACGGATTCTATGAGTTTTGGATTGAGGCGGGCGGGACTTTGGGCAGTCAGCCCAGCGAGAGGAAAGAAGTTTTTGTATCGGATCCCTGCGCGTCGAATATTGCCACCCATCTCGAAATTGAAGCGCTGGATATGTACGTCTACGCACCCTATGAACGCATCTATTGCTTCCTTTCACTGGATGGAGGCGAGCACCGGCGCATCCCCGAAGGCGGAACCGATTACATATTAGTTAAGAACAACTGGGGCGACATCACGACGCATTGGGGTGGCGAAAAAAAGATCCTGTACCCGATGCCCGAGGATGAAGAACTGACCTTATCTGGAACCTGTTTGGCGAATCTGGGGCCTACTCAAGTTTCTCCTTTTACAAATTTTTATGCCAGCGTGCCCAGGTCGAAATGGGACGGCTCTCGTCTGGAGATAAAGACCGATGCATTTCTGGTTGGGTACAGGGTCAAGCCCCACGGTCCAGAACAAGCGAGCGGGTCCTTCGAGTACGTTGATTTTGACCTTCCATCCCCACACATCTGGAGTGTAGAAGCGGAGGGCGAGCTGCAATTCCCCGAAAAAGACTTCAAGGCGCGTACCGTAACAATAACCTGGGGTTGGATGGGGGACCCCAATGAAATAACCAACTTTGTGATCCTGATGGACGGTAAGGAAATTCGCCATGTCAATAAAAATCATTGGAGAGATTCTATCCTGTTGGGATCGGCCTGTGGTCAAAGGTATTCCTTCGAGATAGTCGCAGTTGGGACTGGAGGCGCCCGTTCGGCGCCTAGCAATACTAAATATCTTGAACAACCTCCTTGCCCGGTTATGGCCGAAGTGCATTTCCTGACTGTTATATCAAAGGCAACGGATGACACAGATTGCATCCCACCGCTTATACATACGTGTTTGCCCTACACAGCGGGCTCATGCGATGCTATCGGAGTGGCTTATGATTTATGGGCAGAGGGTTCTGGTCATAAGCGGGTGGTATTGGAATACGGAAAGTACGTGGCCATCCACTACGAATGTGGCATTGAATATCAATTCAGTAAGCAATTGGGAGCCACCCAGGACAAGATCCTGGTTCCGATCGATCCATCCAACCCAGAAATCAGGTTTGGGACCACATTTTGGGAAGACGATAAGGGCCCATCAGGGGACGACATATTTGGAAAAGTAGATTATCCGCTACGTTACGATTATGACAAGTGGCCTAATGTGGATGAGAACTTTACTTTTACTACGCCATTTTCAGATGATACCGCTGATGCAACTATCAAGGTGCGCGTACGCGGTTTTGCGTACGCCGGAGGCAGCCTTGAATTGTATTCACCCTGATCAGCAAATAACTATCTCCCAGGTAAAGATTTGGACATTACCTGGGAGAATCGTAGAAGACCTTTGCCAGCGCAAGCTGGTCTTTCTCTGAGAAGCCCAAGCCGCGCCGGAACCATTCATCCACCGCGCCAAATTCTTCTTTAACCCCCTCAAGGGCGGCGTTAATAAAATCGCTGCGCGCAGTAAAGAGTGGGGCATACAGCGTTTTCCAGGGAACACCAAAATATGCCAGTTTGCTCAGCCTTCGAAATATATCTTCTATATAAGTATCCAGCTTTCCATTGGTTTTTAAATAATCATCCAGCGCGTTTTTTTGCGAAACGCCCAACACGAGCTGGATCAGGCTAGCCACCACGCCCGTGCGGTCCTTCCCTGCTGAACAATGGATCAGCACTGGTAGGTTCTGGGGATTTGAGATGCGTTGGAACAAAGCCTTTATTTGAGGTAGATAGTTAATTGCATACTCTCGGTAGGCTAGACGGGACTCGGCTACATAGTCAATACGACGCTCGCTCCCGAACATTAGTGATAATAAACGGCGTAGCGAACGTCCGTGGTACTCAACGATTGGACGCATGGGGATATTGAAAAAGGTGAACGGGGCGGCCTCTAGAATTCGATCTGGCTCAGATAGCCGTTCGTTTTCTGAGCGCAAGTCGCAAATGGTTTTGATACCTAATGCAGACAGGTTTTCAAGATCGGCATCGGTAGCTTTAGAGAGGTCACCGCTACGATATAGCAGTCCTTTTTTTAATTGTATTCCGTTATGTGTTCTGTAACCACCGAAGTCTCGGAAATTGTTGATCGCGTCCATGTGATTCGTTTTACACCTTTTCAGTAAGACAATTAATGCAATGCCGTGATTACAAGATTGCCAATGCACAGCAGTGATTTCCAACAATATCAAACACTGTCTTGGTTGTCAATTACAGATTTGTAGGGGATATTTGCCTGGTGAGGGAAAAGTATGTTATCCACGAATCCAATGTTCTAAGGAACACCATTTTCGATTATCTCCCCCAGTTCTTTGCGGGCCGCCTCCCACAAATCGGGATCGGTCGGCCAACTGATATCCGCATAAAGATAAGTTGGATCCTCGAGTTCTGTCACGCCCAGTTCCCACAGCACAGATGGAATCATCGCATTCACGATTTGAGCGGTGCGTTCAGGATCAATGGCAGCTGCTAAGGAGAGATAATCCACGTCCTGAATACCGCGCCGCCACATCTTTAACCGCAGGGAGGCGAATGGCCCCATGACCCCATAACTATCCTCGGGAAATAGGGTATCCGTCCCGGGGTAAAGCAGCACTCCATCCCCATTAAGGTAGTTCCAGCCTGTTTCGCCTAAGGATTCATCAAAGTCATCTAAGCAGCCATATGTTTGCGCCTGCTGGAAGACGTTGGTTTGGGCTTGGGGGTCACCGCCATAACATTGAAAATTGTTGTAATAGGATGCTTCCCAGTAAAACCAGCGGTCGATACCCAATTTGTACTGTGCCCAGGGTAATTGCCGCAGGGCAATGCCCTCATCCTCAATGGCAAAGGAACCGGTAGCAGGCCGGTTGCTGTTATATAAATAGAAGCGTTTATCGGGGTTGGCTGCGTAATCAGCAGCAGCAGTTTGCCATTCATCGGTAATCCCGAAACGCGCCCAGGAAGCGGGGATATCCAGAGAGGGAATATTGATCACGGCTATGGGAAGATCCAGGGTTGCCAGCGCCATCAAACTTTGGCCGGGTCCTGGATTGCTATCGATCCACTGGGACCACTCTTCGATTTGTTCATAGTCGTCAGACTCGTCGATCAGGTAGAGAAAATATTCTGTAGGCGTGGAAAAATCCTGGGCATTGAACCACTCGACCCATTGATTGCTATTCTCCCACATATCGTCCTGGGTACCATCCATCCAAGGCCACTCGCCGTAGGTGCCGATGGCGTACACGTTGTTGCCCATCCCAACACCAATACCGTCATAACCCCTTTCGGGAGTGAAGAGCTCCCCATTCAGGCGTGCTAACCAGGCTTCATCCATCTGCTCAACGGGGATATAAGAATCAATCAGTGAAATCTTGTGCCGGTGAGCGAGTTGGAAGTGCCGGTCAGCTAGCTGGGTAGACCGAGTATAAACCGCTGTACTGGGCACTGGGTATGGTTCACCAAGATAGCGGTCGTTGATACTTTCAAAACTGAAATACAGCATTGTGCGCGCATTGGATAAGTCTGGCAAAATAAAGTCATGCACATGCAATTGTATGGGGATTTCCCAGGTGAGCACCCCATTCTCAGTGATGGATATCGTGCCTGTGTATTCCCCTGGAGGAGCTGACTTGGGGATATAAATATCCCCCCAAATGGACTGGTTTAGGCCGGTTGGAATATCGAAGGGGGTGTGGAGCTCGAGGGGCACGGTTATGTCTGGGTAAAATAGATTGTGGCATGGCCGGTCTTCCCAGGTGCCGCTACCCTCACCTTCTTCATCATAAGGTCGGCGGCAGCGTACTGGAATGTGTCGTTCGTCGTAATCAATACCGGAAAAGAATAGGTCCGTGCTGAGGCCTTTGATTTCTAAATAACGTACATAAAAAAGTTCAATATTACGCCCCACGTAGGTAAAGAGCTCATCACCACTCGCTGTGCGGGATGAAATATCAGCCCCATCAGGGCCTGTTAACGAAGTTACACTCACGACGATGTTGTTGGCAGTTGTTGTAGGCGCCTCTAAGACTAGATTAAAAGCCACGACTTCGTTGCGGGCGCCAAGTAAACTACTATCGACTGGAAGTCGATAGCTTTGTATGTCGAATGAAATTCG
>CAZCPP010000298.1:0-5296 GCA_964500655.1 uncultured Anaerolineaceae bacterium
TGGAGGAATGCGCCGGGAGCAGATCAGTCAGGCACTCGGATCAGGTCTCTTTGAATTTGGAGCCCATACCGTTACGCACCCTTATCTTTCAGGGATGTCGGGTGACGGTATGGAAAGAGAAATACTTGCAAGCAAGGAAACTTTGCAGAAACTAACAGGGAAGAAGGTTCGCTATTTTGCGTATCCGTCCGGCGATTACAATCGAGAAACAATTGATGCGGTAAAAGCGGCAGGTTTTCAGGCGGCTTTTGCCGTCTTGTCGCAAGGATTAGGTTGCCCTCAATTTGAAATTCCCAGGGTTGGAATCTATTCCCCTTCACTGCTGAAATTTTCTTTAAAAGTGATGGGAGCCGCTGACTGGGGCCGAAGTCTGGGATTTCGGATAGGGTGAGCCTTCTACGATGGAAGAGAAATCTGTCCTCATAATCGGGAATTTTCTTTCCGACTCAGTCGGTACTCAGGGGGTTTGTGAAAGTTTTGCTAAACGATTGTCTACTGCTGGCTGGCAAATCATCACCACTTCGAATCAAGCTTCGCGAGTTTTACGCTTGCTGGATATGATGGGTGCGGTTTGGAAGAACCGCCGTCAATATGGATGTGCAACAATTGACGTATTTAGCGGTCTCGCGTTCATCTGGGCTGAAGCCACTTCTTTTGCGCTACATCTCTTGGGAAAGCCTTATATCCTGATTCTGCATGGTGGAAATCTGCCTGAATTTGCTAAGCGCTGGCCGGGCCGGATGGCACGCCTTCTCCGATCTGCCACCGTTGTAGCCTCACCTTCTGGATACCTAAAAAACCAGCTGTACGCCTTCCGGCCGGATATCCGATTTATACCCAATCCTGTTGAGATCAATCAATATTCATTCACCAACCGAAACCGCCCAACTCCAAATCTGATTTGGTTGCGTTCGTTCCATTTTATTTACAATCCTCAGTTGGCAGTGCAGGCTTTTGGTGAAATCCTGCGTTCGTTTCCAAACGCCAGAATGACCATGATAGGTCCGGATAAGGGCGATGGAAGTTTGCAGGCAGTCCGGTACCTGGCCGATTCTCTAGGGATAGACGACCGGATTGCTTGGATCGGCTCTGTACCGCATGAGGAAGTTTCAGATTGGCTGTGCCAGTCGGATATTTTTATCAACACATCCAATGTAGATAACACGCCGGTAAGCGTGCTAGAAGCGATGGCCAGCGGCCTATGCGTTGTTAGTTCAAATGTAGGAGGTATTCCTTATCTATTGGACGATGGAAAAGATGCCCTGCTTGTTCCTCCAAAAAATCCTAAAGCGTTTGCGACCGCCGTGTGCCGTATCCTTGTCGAGCCAGGATTATCTACCCTTCTTTCGGAAAATGCCCGACGAAAAGCAGAATGCTTTGATTGGCCCGCGATCTATCCCCGGTGGGAAACAATACTTTCTCAAGCGATGAGCATATCCAGATGAATCGTAATCCAGACGCACCCTTTTTAAGCCCTGACATGGACAATCATTCAAAAGCCAGAATATTCATTGCACTTTTTATTGCGCTCAGTCTGTGCGGCGTATTCTTGACGCGGCAATACTTGATGGATGACGCGCTGATTACCCTGCGGTATTCCTATAATTTTTCAAGGTATGGAATACCCATCTGGAATCAAGCTGATTTGCAAAATCCAAGCATGGGGTATACGAGTATTCTATGGATGACGGTTAATGCGTTGCCGGCAATTTTCATCAGCAACAAGGATGTGCTAGTCCTTTTTGCAAAGTTCTTTTCTCTCATCCCACTCCTGTTGATTGTTTACCTGATTTCGAAGGAAGTTCTTTCCCTGTCATTATCTTATCGCTGGAAAATTTTGATCGGCATCTTTATTTTTACACAGTTCGGATATGGCTTTCACGTTAACAGCGCAATGGAAACTATGCTGTTTGCCGCTCTGCTATTGATGACGATTCTCTCTTACAATGCAGGCCGTTATCGCTGGGCCTATGTCCTGGGCACTTTGTCCTTTCTGGCGCGTCCAGAAGGCGCGCTGATGGTGGGATTGATGTGCTTCTGGGATATTATCAACAGGCGAATTCGGGGCGGCTTGGCTGGTGGTTTGTCTTTTGCCCTGGTTGTCGCCACAGTGCTTGGCCTGACCTATTTCTGGTATGGTGATATTTACCCCAACATATTTTATGAAAAGCAAGGTGGTTTTGATAAAGATGCCATCTTATACACGCTGTTTTTCCTGGCATCGGTGGCATTGCCTTTTTTGATCGCTTCCGCGGTTGCGGCTTTTTTGCTGAGGAACAAAATCTCTGCACGAATGTTCTTCGCAGCGGTGATGTTCATTTTTTATTACACGACCGTCGACCCTGTTATGAACACGTTGTCCCGCTATCAGTGGCCAGCCTTGGTGTTCTTGACTTTTGGCGCACTCCCGGCCTTCGATTTTCTGATTACCAATCTCAAGCGATACAGGTTGGTTGTTATTGCATTTGCCTTTCTTTTTGCCTTCGTCAACATTGGCAATGGCCTGGGAACAAGTTATTTTGCCAGTTCGGAGGGATACGCCATGCAGAATTTAATCCAGATTGGGAAAACGATGGCCTTTTATCGCGATCCTGATTTGTGGCTGTCGTATCATGATGCCGGCGCTGTCTGCTATTACAGTGACTGGAACACATACGAAACTGTTGGGTTGACCAACGGGCAGCTTGCCAGGAAACAGATTCAAGTATCCGACATATACGCGCGTCCTGATGTGCAAATCATATTGAAGAATTTCGATTTGACTGCCGGGAAGCAGCAGGCGGCTTTAGACAGGTTTACACAAGATTTAGAACCCTATGGTTACCAGCATTTCCGAAATTTACCCATATTGTTTGTTCCTGGACAGAGAGATTTCGTTGTTGCTGTTTATACGCGCAATACGGACTTTGCGGACGAAGTTTTCCGCAACATAAACCTCGAAGCTGCCTCGCCGGAGGCGACCCTGTCGTACACATTGTATAGAATAGCCAAGGATCTCGTCAGGGAGCGGTGAGTTGGATTCATTGTATGCCAGGCTTCCCCTTCTCCTTCAGCATGCGGCTGTATCTGCTTATGGAGTTTACTGGCGACAACTTCGGTTTGGGAACGGGTATCTAGCATTTGTCAGAGAATACATGGGGCGAGAACGATTTATACAGAATCAGTGGGCTCTATGGCAGTCCGCTCGGCTAAAAGAAACCTTGCGTGATTGTGTCAAGCATGTTCCATATTACCAAAATGCCTGGAGTCAGTCTCAAAAACAGGCTGCTTTGGAGGGGGATTTACAAGCCTTGCCATTACTTGAAAAGGAGCCTTTGCGGGCATCGCCAGAAGCCTTCCTGCGCGATGATTTGCACCCGTTCCGTCCCCAGGTTTTTTTAACAAGCGGCTCGACTGGCACACCCATTTCCAGTTATTACACGATTCCCGAATTACGCCGCTCCCTAGCTCTACGCGAGGTGCGTTCCGCACGATGGGCAGGAGTTTCTTACAAAATGCCACGGGCCACATTTTCTGGTCGGATGGTTGAACCTGATCCTTACAGTAAAGGCCCTTTCTATCGTTTTAATCGTGCCGAAAGGCAAGTGTATTTCTCAGCTTTTCATTTGAGACCAAATACTGCAAAGATGTATGTTGAAGCATTGCACAAACATCAAGTTAAATGGATGACAGGTTATGCAGTGTCTTTCTACTTACTAGCACGTTTTATTTTGGAGCAGGGCATTTTGGTACCGTCTTTGAAGGCCATAATTACCACAAGCGAAAAACTAACCTCAAAAATGCGGGAGATGATGGAACAAGCCTATAGTTGCCGAATATATGAAGAATATAGTACGGTTGAAAATGCCATATTTGCAAGTGAGTGTGAATATGGGCAACTTCATAACAGCCCCGATGTCAGTGTGGTTGAAATTCTAAAGTCAGATGGGACTCCATGCGATCCTGGCGAAGCTGGAGAGGTGGTTGTAACCACCCTCTCGCGCGTTTATCAACCACTCATTCGTTTCCGTTTGGGCGATCTCGCAAAATGGGGTACCCAAGCATGTTCTTGTGGAAGAAGTATGCCCGTTATTGATGAGGTAGTTGGTCGGATTGAAGATGTCGTTGTTGGCCCTGACGGTCGGCAGATGGTTCGTTTCCATGGGATATTTATCGCTCAACCAAATGTGATAGAAGGGCAAATCATTCAAGAAGCACTTGATCTCATTCGTGTCAAGGTGGTAGCTACCAATAACTTTAGTAAGCACGATGTTGAAGATATTATGGGTCGAATCCAACAAAGACTAGGTGACCAGGTGCGGGTTGTTGTCGAGGTTGTACCAGAAATTCCCCGCACCAAGGCTGGGAAATTTCAAGCCGTAATTTCCAGAATCTCAAACTCGAATGTGTAAATAGCTAGATTGATACGGTAGGTTTCACCAATGCCAAAGTTTGTTTGGGTTTCCATATTCTTGGTTATCTTGATTTTTATACCAGTACGGTTGTTGTCTGCTTTCTCTATTAATATTCTTGGAATTCATACCCTGCATATCATATCTACTGGCGTTTTCCATGAATTAAATATTTTCCATCGAGATCCCTCTTCGGTCCCATGCAGTGCCTATTGGTTCCAAGGGTTTCTAGCCCAAGTTCGCAGCAATCAACTCGTTCGCGATGCTGCCTGGCAAGTGTCCATGCAATGTAATTCTCGATATATTCGCTTTCTTCGTTTGATATTGCCTTACGACACGAACTTAGCTTACTCTGCTACCCAAGCTCAACCTGATACTGCTGATAGTTGGTTCTGGTTAGCTGAAGCAACGGGTATGTTTGCTAATCATATATTTACTAACCT
The DNA here is from genome assembly GCA_964500655.1 of uncultured Anaerolineaceae bacterium. Classification (GTDB taxonomy): domain Bacteria; phylum Chloroflexota; class Anaerolineae; order Anaerolineales; family Villigracilaceae; genus JAABUE01. The sequence goes on from CAZCPP010000298.1 coordinate 4,835, forward strand.
GAATGATGCTAATCGTCCAGAAATTGTTCTATGGTTGCAAATGGGGTTGTCTCTTGATCCAACAGATGGGATGCGATGGCGTTTACTTGGTGATGTGCTCCGCCCTATTGACCCACAGGCTGCCATTTCTGCATATCTAAACTCCTGCTTGAACGGTGACCCTGGCTCAAATGGGTGCTGGCTCGCTGGGTTTACTGCTGAACAGATTGGTGAAATAGAAAACGCCATCCGCTATTATCGCTATTCTAATTGGGATGGCGCTCTCAATCGTGCAGCTGAACTTGAATTTATGCTCGACGCATCACAGGAATGGTGAAGTCGTTGCATCTAGTCATTCACACGCAGTATTATCCACCAGAAATTGGAGCTCCGCAGTCTCGGCTATCTGAATTAGCTATAAGAGCGACGCAACAAGGTCACCAAGTTACTGTGTTGACCGCCATGCCCAATTACCCTAAGGGC
>CAZCPP010000299.1:0-5278 GCA_964500655.1 uncultured Anaerolineaceae bacterium
GGCAAGGCGTGGTGCGTTCAATAGCACGGTCAGACCACTGGCGTTGGGTTTCGATACCTGTAAATTTTCTATAACCTGCGACGCAATTGCATTCTCCATATTATTATAAACAGAACAATCCCAAACCAAATGGAAACCATGATCGTAGGGGATAGGGGAGTATTTGCTGCTGGAATCACGGTAGGGGTAGGGGTGGTCGTGGGTGTCGGTGTTATTGTCGGCACCCGGGTGGGCTCTTCTAGTGACCTATCGTTCATCTTGAAAACGTAACGAACAATGGTTTGGTATTCTGCATCCTCCAGTATTCCGGGACTCTGGGGCGGGTGTGTGGATTTCAGGAATTCGAAGAAACCTTGCTGGGAAGAGAACTGTCCTAATTTACTGTTGTTAACCAGTGGTGGTACATAGGTCGGAATAGGGAAGCCCTCATCATCCCGATTCCCACCGTGACAGCCGTGCTCCCAGCAGTTCTGGTGATCGTCGGGCCAGACGGCACGGAATTCATCCGTCAGGCCTTGGCCGACATCACCGTGGCAAGTCATGCAATTGTGCCAGTACCGATTTCGTCCCAGCTCTAGTTCGCTGGGGTTTTCTGGGAGAAAAGGCTCTGCAAGCGGGTCATATGTCGCAGTTGGGGTTGGGGAAGCTGTTTCCTGTGAATTGACATAATTTGCATTTCCTGCCGAAATGGAGGGCAAGGAAATCAGAATGACAACAATAGTATAAAAAAAGGTAAAGAATTTCATGTTTGTTTAGAGTTTGAGCGTATATCGTTGGGCGCCCTTAATTATTTGATATTACATATTATAAATTACGATTCGGTTAAAATATGTGATATTGAATGGTAGTTTCCTTTTGTAGCGTTTATCAGCCCTATCATTGTATTGGGACAGCGTAAGGAGAAGATACGATGACAAATGGAAGCAAGATTGGGTGAGTTTGAAGCGAGTACGACATTAGCATATGTTTATGTATAGACAACACCTTTCATTTTTCGGTTTTCCCCGTCGGGGTTGCAATCTAAGACATTCCCCTTTATAATCCAACCTACATTTTCGTAAGCGGAGTCGTATATAGTGATGGATCAAAATGAAACCTTGTCCGGGCAGGGGGCAGAGGAAGAAAACCTGCAGGGTGAGCCGGTAAATCAGAACAATCAAAGTATGGAAACCCTGCTGGAGGATGATGCCTTCAGTGTGGAACTACCAAAGTCTGGCGAGATTCGCCAGGGAACAATTGCCAGTGTTGGCCCAGGCCAGATATTAGTGAGTATTGGCGCCAAGTCGGAGGGTGTGATAGCTGGCCGTGAATTAGAAGTAATCGATGCCGAAGATCGTGAAGCATTTGAAGTGGGTCAGGAGATTCCGGTTTTTGTTGTAAGCCCTGAAGATTCAAATGGTAACGTCGTTCTATCCTATAAACGTGCTCAGGAGCAAATGGCTTGGGTCTCTGTTGAAGAACAGATGGGGAGCGACGAAATCATTGAAAGCAAGATTATTGGATATAACAAAGGTGGTTTGATCGTTGGTATTCATGGGTTGCGTGGTTTTGTACCCGCCTCTCAGATTAGCGCAATACGTCGCAGTCAGGCTGTGGGCGATACGCCTGAGCAGCGCTGGTCGAAGATGATCGGTGAGGAAATCTCTGTCCGCATTATTGAAGTGGACAAATCCCGCCGTCGTCTGATCTGCTCGGAACGAGCCGCCAGCAACGAATCGCGCCAGGCAATTAAAGAGCGTGTGATTGAAGAATTACAGGAAGGTGAAGTTCACACAGGCCGCGTAACCAGCCTGGCAGATTTTGGTGCCTTTGTAAACATCAATGGGGCTGACGGCCTGGTACACCTTTCGGAACTTTCCTGGGACCGCATCCAGCATCCGAAGGAGATTCTGGAAGTTGGGCAAGAAGTCCAGGTCAAAGTCATTAATATCGACCGCGAGAAGAAGCGTATCGGTTTGAGCCTGCGTGCTCTCAGCGATGACCCCTGGAGCACCCGGGTAGAAAAATATAGTGTTGGTCAATTAGTAGAAGGTACAATCACGCGCCTGACAAAATTTGGCGCTTTTGCACGCCTTGAAAGTGATATTGAAGGTCTGATCCACATCTCTGAAATCAGCGATACCCGCATTGAGCATCCCAAGGAAGTTCTCAAGGAAGGCGAAGTGGTTGCGCTGCGTGTCATTCGTATCGATCCTGAACAGCACCGTATTGGATTGAGCGTACGCAAGGTCGATTCGGCGGCTTTTGCCGATAAGGATTTCAAAATGCTGGCCCAGGAAATAGACCAGTTAGACGAAGAAGAACCTGTGGCAGAAGTGACACCTGAAGATCTTGTAACCGAAGAACTTGAACCGAAAAAGCCAAAAGCAGAAGAGTCCAAAAAAGAGAAGCCTAAAGAAGAACCAAAAGCAGAAAAGGCTGAAGCAAAAGAACTAAAGGCTGAAGAACCTAAAGCAGAGAAGCCTGAAGAAAAAGTATCAAAGGTTGAAGAACCTGAAGCGGAAGAGCCTAAAGTTGAAAAGCCTAAAGCAGAGGAACCGAAGGCTGAAGAGCTAAAAGCAGAAAAGCCAAAGGCTAAAGAATCTAAGGTCAAAAAGACCAAAGCTAAGAAACCCAAAGCGGAAGAGCCGAAAGCAGACAAACCTGTTGAAGAAGCCTCTGTGAAAGCCAAAAAAGAACCGGCGGTTGAAGAATCTGCCGATCCAAAAGCAGAGCAACCTGCTGAAAAAACTGATAAGAAAAAAGGCAAGTCATCTACAGAGCCGCCTGCCGAACCGGAAGCCTAACATAAAGAGCGCACCTTTCCGGTGCGTTCTTTTTTGTCTATGCCCCTAATTGTTGATTCACATCAAGACCTGGCCTGGAATATCCTGTCCTTTGGGCGGGATTATACGCGTTCTGCACATGAAACTCGTCAGATTGAGGTTGGCAGTCAGACGGTAGAACACAATGGTGACACTTTGCTAGGCTGGCCAGAGTATCAAGAAGCAGAAGTGGTCGTTATCTTTGCGACTCTTTTTTCCACTCCCGCCCGCTGGGCATATGATTGGGAAACGTACTATTATAAAAATAATCAAGAAGCCAACGCACACTATCGTCAACAAATGGATTTATACCGTCGTATGACAAATGACCATCCAGATAAATTCTGTTTTATCACTTCCACCTCGGAACTGGACGACGTGCTTGCCAGCCAGCAAGAGGCCGAATCTGCCGACGGAGGATACCCGGTCGGCTTACTGCCCTTGATGGAAGGAGCAGATTGCATTCTTGATTTTGGTGAACTGGAAGAATGGTGGCAAATGGGGCTGCGTATGATCGGGCCCGCCTGGGCCGGGACGCGCTTCTGTGGCGGTACAAAAGAACCTGGCTCGCTGACGCCAAATGGTCACAAGTTGCTGGCTACAATGGCGGACCTTGGTTATACGCTTGATCTCTCACACATGGATGAACCAGCTGTCTTGGAAGCCCTTGATACCTACCCCGGTCATCTTGTTGTGACACATGCCAATTGTTTGGTATTGATGCCTGATTTTGATACCAATCGATTGTTAACAGATCAGGTAATTCATGGCATCCTTGAACGAGATGGTATCATTGGCGTGGTGCCCTTCAATTCATTTCTGAAAACCGGCTGGCTAATTGGCGAAAGTGACCGCGAAGAGGTCGGCATTGATAAAGTAGCGGATCATATAGATCACATCTGTCAACTTGCCGGGGACGCCCACCACGTGGGCATAGGTTCGGATTTTGATGGTGGTTTTGGAGTGCAGTCCACGCCTAAAGAGATTAATACAATTATGGATTTACACAAACTTGTGCCAATATTGTCCGCCCGCGGATATTCCGAAGATGATACCGCTGCTGTTCTGGGCAAAAACTGGATTAATACCCTTCACAGGAGTCTGGCAGCTTCATGATCGACACTGTTCGTAAGAACTCAAAACTAACCAACGATACCGGCTCCTTTCAAAAACCAATTTCACGGATGCGTGTTCGCACAGGTCTTTTTATCACCCTTTTGGGATTTTTTATATTTATCGTCGGGGCCAAGCCCAATTGGCTTGGTTGGGATCGCAGCCCGGTGGTCGGCTTTGTGCAAATCGCCGTTTTTCTGGTAGGGTTGGCAATCATTTGTCTTGGGGGTTACATCGGTTTACTAGCTTTGTGGGGAGGTAACCAACGTAGCATTGCAGCAGACATCGGCCTTCGAATGGTAAGCACCGGGTATGTCGTTTGTGCCTTTGCCGGCATGGCAGATATTTTTGGTATGGGAACTCATCCCTTACCCGACCATGTGCCATACTTTGGTCCTATTCAAGCTATCGGTGTGGTATTAGGAGAGATTGTGATTGGGATTGGATTTTTGCTACTGATTCCATATCGATTACCAGATTTATATGCAAAGAACTCCCGTTAGTCGGGAGTTCTTTGCAATTTAGCGACGTAATAATTAATATTACCACCTGATTTCAACGGGAGTGCCAACATCGACCCAATTATAGAGCACCTGGGCATCGAACGTTCCCAACACCACGCAGCCATACGAGATGGGTGTACCGAGGTAGCCCGCCCATAACGTCCCGCCACCGGGCAGGATCGGTAAGGCATGGATGCCGTTCTGCAAACTTCCCGACCAATAAATACCCAACCAGTTTGGCATCCAGATATTCCAATTCGCACCGTAAGCGTTTGGAATTTTGTTGAGCACACTAAAATTCCCAACTCGAGTCGAATTTCCCATTCCCGTAGAGGCGATAAAACTATAGACTAACACATCCCCTTCGTAGACGTACATATGCTGCTCGGAGATATCTACTAGGATGTATTTTGTCCCGCTGTATGTTGGTGCACTGTCGTATTGTGTGTTGTTGTCGTACCCACTAGGTGCTGGCGCAGGCAGGTTTTCGATGATGACAAAAGCACCCTCGGCAAAAATGGCTGGCGTAGCAGTCTCGATCGGGGTTGGTGAGGCGATCGGAGTGGAGGTGTAAGTCGGTTGTGGTGTGAAGGTTTGAGTGGGGGAAGGGAGAGGCGTGTAAGTCGGTTTGGCGATTTCGACACCGCTTTGAAAAGGCTTCGCAGGCTCTTCCATCGCCAACACAACCGGAGGCTGCCCCGGAAAAGCCGAGCAGGCGCTTAGAAAGACTGGGAGTGCTAGGCAAAATGTGCCGTATTTGATCATTGTTTTCATTATATATCAGGTTTATCGGAAAAGCTCATATAATCAGGACTTTGCCCGTTTAGGTTGAATAACAGGCTGAATCGACAAGGGAAA
>CAZCPP010000300.1:0-5229 GCA_964500655.1 uncultured Anaerolineaceae bacterium
TGCTCACCCCAACAAGGTTTTTGACCTGATTTTGCTACTTTAAGAAAGCCCTGTCCGCCTGATGGTGAGGTCATATATCGTTATACTGATTGGCGAGAGCGAGTTATAGCCTTATCCTGGAGGGAAGTTGAAACCTGCTGGTATGATCGTGTATATGACATCAGGGTTTCTCCAGATCCGACCCTCGCTCCCGGAACCGGGTTTTCTGTGAGCACAGATGCCCGATATGAATCTCCTTACTCTTTACACGGGAATCCTCTTTTTGAAGTTTTCGATGGTACTCTTTTTGAAGATTGTACGCGATACTACTGGCGAGTAAGGACCCATGTTCGTGTAGAACACCCCGTTGAATACCTGTACTCGGAAGTCTGGTCCTTCTATGTCAATAAACGTCGGTCGGACTGTCCAATTCCTCCTGTGGGAGCCCCGGGTGGTTCTCCGGTCGATCCCCCTGATCATAAAACGATGGCCACCGCGTTACTCAACCTCAACTGTCGCACTGGCCCGACCCCCCGCCATGAAATTGATGATACCTTCTACCAAGGCGAATCAGCCCCGGTTCATGGTCGCAATGAAGATAGTACCTGGCTATACGTCCTCAGCCCTAACCGAAATAAATACTGCTGGGTCTGGGAGGAGCAGGTTTCTATTGAAGGCGATATCAGTAATGTGGAGGTTGTAGAAGCAACAGCCCCCACTGAAGAACCTCCGGTCGAAGATGAACCTCCCAGTGCAGATGCACCCCAGTCAAGCGACTGCTCTCAATACCCAAATATCAATGCCTGTGGTGCTGATCAAAATTGTGAGTGGAAAATCCCCGGTGGTTCGAATGTAGGTAGCTGTGTGAACAAATAAAATCTTTATGATCTAAAGACCTACGAGCCCTTTGGAACCGTATTTTGAAAAAATCATAAAGCGAGTCAGTATATAGTGGTTACATAGTACGGAAAGGGAGTGAAAATGAAAAAATCATTCTATATTAATTGCGGGGTAATAATTGTAAGTATTGCTGTGTTGATCAGCGCCTGCAGCCTCCCATTACCGCGTTGTGAACCCGAAGGCCTGATGGCACCCATCGATCTATCTCCGAACGGACTTTCGCCGGTTGTCGATCCGACCACGCCGCTCACTCTCTATTGGGGTTATCCAGACACAGCCTGCGCGCCGGACCGCTTCGAAGCTTTCGTATGGACCGGTATCGAACCAGCTGCCCCGGGAATCACCGGCTGGGCTGGGTTGATTTCGACAGCGCCCCCATACCGGGTCCATGGAGCATGCCCTGGCCAATCCCATTGGAACCCGGGAACACTTATGACTGGTGGATCCACGCTGGCCTGGAGACCGGTCCCGGACCGGATGTTGATGGACCAAATGCCCACGGTTATTTTAGGACTGGCCCGGTCTGCCCAAGCGATGATATGCTGCCGGTTGATCTGCTCAGCCCGGCTGACGGGACGATCATCGATGATCCGTCGGTAGAAATTCCTCTCTACTGGGATGACCCGACGCTTTGCCTGGTCGATGGTGTATTCGAACCACAAATCTCCGATGATCCAACCTTTGCAACCTGGTTGTGGCGGGCACATATAGAAGTGACTCGTTGGACGGTCGCTGGTTCCGACATCCCTCTCGAAGATTGTTCACGCTACTACTGGCGGGTCAAAACCGATCCGAATGGCCCGCGCGAAGACCCCTTTTCAGAGGTCTGGTCCTTCTTCGTCAATACGCCCGGTGTCACCTGCCCAACTCCTCCCATTGAACCCCCGCATGAGCCCCCGCCTCTAACTCCAATGGCGACTGCAGGTCTGAACCTCAACTGCCGCTCTGGCCCAACCCCACGCCATGAAATCGATGATACTTTCTACCAAGGCGAATCAGCCCCGATTCATGGCCGCAATGAGGATAGTACCTGGCTATACATCTTGAGCCCCAATCTCAATATCTACTGCTGGGTCTGGAAAGAGCAGGTCACGATCGAAGGCGACATCAGTAACAGGGAAGTTGTAGATGCAGCACCACCCTTCACCGACGAACCTCCAGTCGAAGATGAGTCTCCAAGCATAGATGAACCCCAATCAGTTGACTGTTTCCAACACACCAATGTCAATGCCTGCGGTGCTGACCAGAATTGTGAGTGGAAAATACCAGGTGGCTCAAATGTGGGTAGCTGTGTAAACAAATAAACCCATTAAGGTCCAAAGACGCTAGTTGCACTGGACGGTGCTAACACACCGCAACCATATTCTCATTCCCTGTGAGGATGATACGCGAATCCCGGCAACGTGCGTCCCCCCTTTGCCCTTACAAGTTCTTCGGTGGGAGCAGGTGGGACGGGTGCAAGTCGTTGGTATTGAATTAGAGCTGTGGAAGTTGTATAGTATAGATAACCAAAGAGTATCTCTGGTAAATGCAAAAGATAAGGGAAGCATGATGGGCATAAAGAAAAATCCACTAGAATTACCACCAACAGCAGTACAGCTGAAACAGCTGGCAGAAAAGGGTGTGTTGAAAGCAAGAGCCCTGGAGCGTGGACTGAAAATAATCAACCACACGCCAGACAGGGAGAAATGGGAGCGTTTTTTAAGCGTTCTCTTGTTGCTTTTGGGTGCAGGATTCACAGTTAGCGGGATTTTCTTTTTCTTTGCCTTTAACTGGGCAAGCATGCACCATTTCTTCAAGCTGGGATTGCTAGAAGTAACCATGCTGATTGCAATCGGCTTAACGTTTTGGCGAGGCCTAGACAAGCTTTCCGGAAAGGTAGCATTGGGGGCCTCAGGGTTGATCGTAGGCGCGCTGATTGCAGTATTCGGACAGGTATACCAAACCGGTGCGGATTCATATCAGCTATTCCTGACCTGGGCATTGCTGATCACCGGTTGGGTATTAATCAGCAAGTACACCCCACTGTGGTTCCTGTGGGTCCTACTATTTAACTTGGGGTTGACATTTTACTGTGTGCAAATCATTGGGACTATTGATGGTCAACTGTATTTGTGGCTATTTCTATTAAATGGGGGCGCAATTCTGGCGTGGGAGATCGTACACGCCCGAGACGTCGAGTGGTTAAAGAGTCGTTGGCCTCCCAGGCTGCTCTCATTGCCTGCCTTTGTTGTTTTGGTAGCACCCACAATGACGCTGATCTTTTCGTCAATCAGGGTGCGACATGATGGTCCTTGGCTTTATTTGATGGGGGTCTTATTCGTAGTAGTCAGCTTGTTAGTTCTTTATATGTATTCCCAAAAAATCCTTGACCAGTTTATGCTGACGATATGTGCACTCAGTTTGATCATTGTGGTCAATTCTTGGATCGTCCATGTGGGGGAAACCCTGGATGAACTCCTACTGTTCCTTTTAAGTGGTTTGTTTATTGGACAAGCTGCTTTGGTTGTGACCTGGCTTCGAAAGGTGTCAAAATCGTGGGAGGCGCGAAAATCATGAATAATTCACCAACTTTACGGGATACATTGTCACAATTAGACGATGAAGGGTATGCAATTCCTGATGATTATGAAAACACTATCACAGGCATGGTGGCAGAAAAGGAAAAATCTTCATCACCATGGTATGTGAGACTATTTGTAGGCATAAGTGCTTGGATTGCTGCAATCCTGTTCATCGTCTTTTTGTTTATGGCCAATATTCTCCAGGATGAAGAAAGCGGGTTTATTCTTGGATTAATATTTTGTGCTATTGCTGTGGGTTTGAATCGGTTTGGGCCTTCAAATGATTATCTGAGACAGCTTGGGCTGGCTCTCAGCCTGACTGGGCAGATTTTATTCATTGTTGGGTTCGCTAGTTTGGTGGATTTTGAGATAATCCCTACCGCGTTTGGATTGATTGTGCTAGAAATTATTCTGCTATGGATTTATCAATCCAGATTGCATCGGATTATTTCTACATTGGTAATTCTCGGTGCAATTCTAGCGATACTCCTTGACCTGGACACAAGAGAAATGGTTCATATACTAATCTTTGCGCTTGCTATCGGCCTCGTATCGACCTATCACAATGAATCTCGCCTACTAATAGCAGGCATGGAAGACCTTATAAAACCGGTGAATTTTGGAATTTCATTTTTCTTGTTGGGTTTATTAACTCTGCCGTTGTTGGATGATTTTGACCTCCGCTGGTGGATCACCGCTGTGCTGCTAACCACAGTGCTTATATTCTTAATAATACAAATCGTAAGAGATTTAGGCCTTGGTCTTCGCAGCGGAGCTGTACCCTGGTTGTTGGCAGGGTGTGGGGTCTTGCTTATTCCAGCAATTCGAATGCCAGGCATCTTGGGTGCGTTAATCGTTTTGTTACTGGGTTTTTGGCGAAATACTCGCTTGCTGGTTGGTCTATCAGGCCTTTTCTTAGTGTTTTATTTGAGTGCGTATTACTATTCACTTGAATGGACCTTGCTGGTGAAATCATTTGCCTTGATGGGCACTGGTGTTATTCTATTCCTTCTCAGGTACAGTCTACTCCGATTTGCGCATGGAGGTACGTCATGAAAGGCCGTAATCTTCTCCTTTGGTTGTTCACTTTTTTTGTTTTGATTGTGATCAACGGATTAATTGTTCAGAAAGAGCAAATAAAAGCTAATGGTCAATTGATCTATCTGGAGCTTGTTCCAGTCGACCCTCGCTCCCTTATCCAGGGGGATTATATGCGACTGCGATATGCTATTTCCAGTGAAGTGGAGAATACCAATAGCGCGCGGGATGGATATATCGTCGTTCGATTGGATGAAAACAATGTCGCTAATTTTGTGCGGATCCACAACTCACAAACAGCGCTTGTCCAAAACGAACTACTTTTACGTTACCGACAGAGAAAATATGATGTAAACATCGGACCGGAATCCTTTTTCTTCCAAGAGGGTCATGCAAAATATTACAACGATGCCCAATATGGAGAGTTCAGGGTTTCCGAATCAGGAGATGTTTTGTTGGTCGGATTACGCGGAGAAAATCTGGAAGAGCTTGGTCCACCATAGACATAATGGGCAGAAAAATAATACTCGAACCACACAATCTTGTTTGTAACTGACCTCGTGCACTCAGGGAAAACAAAGCGCGAAATAAAAGGACAGACTCGGAAATACAAAGTGTAAGAGCAAACTCGCACGCAAGAGGGACCACATATTGGACGGGTATGTAGGCATTGTGGAGGAAAAATGAAAAAAGTTTATTGTCTGTAAATAGGGTCTAAAACCCCTGCCTTTCAGGCAGGCCGTTTTCA
>CAZCPP010000301.1:0-5221 GCA_964500655.1 uncultured Anaerolineaceae bacterium
CAAAATTGATCAACAGTAGTTGTGCCATCTGGTAATATGTCGAAATTTCTTAGGATCAAACGGATATCTAAAGCACCACTGTCGTAGGCAAAATCGACTACATGGCTCCTGGAAATAGTGGCTTGCCCTGCCAGAGTAGGACAGGCCCCGCAATAGTCATCCCCCCAACCAGGAGGTGGCGAACCACAAGCGGGGCTCACTCCTTCTGCAAACATCGGTTGTCCGTGCGCTCCAAAATAGCCAGCACAAACCGAACCGCAGCTGCCACCAAGAGCGGGAATTAATTCGTCTTCCACCTCGAATTCGGTCACACCAGGGCAGACCAACAGACCGATTTCATGTGGCATAAACGTACCGCCTGCGGTAGGATAGGTATCCTTCTGTGCGCTGCCAACAAAATAAAATTGAGAAGGTCCAGCGCCACCAACCCTTACAGAACCTCCAAGACCTGCAAAGCAACCCGGGAATCCGGCTGCATCGCTACTACCATACACCAGTACGCGGATCCTCCCAAGCACAACCTGTTTCGTGGGTTTACCTTCCGATTTAATATTATTCTCCTCGTTGGTCTCTGGAACCAGGTTGTCCGGATCAACCATGACATCGTAGTTGGCTGGCAGCAAAGGCAGATTCACTGCTGCCGGCCAGCTCCAGGCCACAACCTTGGTGGTATAGGGTTTAATCTCTTGGGGCGGCAGTACCGGGGAATCCAGACCTGCGATACGAACGCGTCCTCCCGGTGGACCATGCAAGAAAGCAAAAGTCGGTGCCCACATCTCAAGTTCCTTAACTCCATTATTTCGAACCGCAACGCGCAAGATGTCATCGCCGGCAGGGTAATACATGCGCAAAATCCTCAAATCCGGCAAGCCGGCGTGCCAGGTGTGTTCAAAGGGTACATCGCGGGTATAAGCTTGTATTGCAGGTGGGAATGGGAAGATTCCATCGTCAATCGTAAGCATGAACAATCGCATACCATTGGTGGTTACCGTTTCTGAACCTCCGTACCAAATGTCGCTGTCGGTCAAACCACCTCCCGTTCCAACAGAGGTGCCATTCCAGAAAAAGTCTGGCTCCTCGCTCCCATCGATCAATGGAAGTGCGCCAATCATAACCCGCTCGGAAAAATCGCCGACGTAAAAATGATCAAGCTCCAATACAAGCGTTGAATTTCCACTTGGATCTGAATCAGAAATTGTTATCGAATTATCACCTACGCAGGGCGGGGAATACGTCCATTGACTTTCACTGGGCTCAGAGAGCTGAACGTCTGCACCACGAAAAGCGCGTACCTCGAATTGATACTCCTGACTGCACAGTGGTGGTTCAATTTCCCCCGCAACCAAAGAAATGGTATTGGCGGGATTATGATTAAGTACATCGACGATTGGTATGCCATCGCGGTAAACGTGGAAGCCAACATTCGAATAATCAACGCCCGGGATCCCATCCCACTGCCAACTGAGATCGTAATCGGGTCCCACGAAGGTGAGGTCAAAGTTATGAGGCGCTGGCAAAGTGGTCTCTTCACAATTGATGCGGCACAGGCGGTAGGTCAGGTCGAACCAGTTGGCGTCTGCAGCTCCATGGCCGACGAACTCGCGCCCATCCCAATCTCCAATGCCATGATCTGCAACGTAAATACCCATGTGGCGCGGTTGTGGTTCTAACAAGGCATCGTTGAAATGCCCCCAACAGTCGAATTCCATATGCACGCTGCCCGCCTCCGGCACATCCATCATGCGTCCTTCCGCTCCACCCATGAAATCAGCGATATTCCAAACGCCAGCCGCGGTTTCAGTGAAATTTCCCATCGCATCTGAAGGCACGCGTTCAAGGGGGCGTGAGCTGAGCGTCACGTAACAGTACACATCCTTGGCCCCCACCGCGGAAACCAGGTTATAGGCTTCTAATTCTACAAGTGCCATTGGTTCCGGAGGATCAGGTGGGTCTAGGACTGGATCAACCACCGGCGGTCCATCAGCGGGAGGGATCACCCCCTCACCTGCCAGAGCTTCCTCGATAGCCGCGATCATCTCATCTGTCAATACTTCTCCAAGCGCCCAAGCATCACCGATCAAACCCGCTCCGCTTGGTGGGCACCCGCTCCACTCTGGCGCCCCAACTTGCTCGGGGCACTTATCATCTTGATCTGGTACCCCATCTTGGTCTCCGTCGGGTAAGTCAGTGCGCACCTCTACGGTGACGATGGCGCTACCCTCACCACCCTCCTGGTTGAATGCCCGCCCCACCAGTACGTGCTGGCTGGCATGTGCTGGTAGCCAATTCCAGGAAGTTGTTAATGCTACTTTGTTACCCTCCACTTGGCCAACCAGCTCACTATCCGCCCAAAGCTCCAGTCTCGTGACCTGATTGCCTTCCGGCACAGAGGCTTCCACCCCTACCGGAATGGGGCTCCCAAAGGGCACCTCCGCTAATTCCGGCGGGTAAAAAATTTGTACAACTGGTAATGGTGCCTGAGGTGCCTGACCTTGTGAGCCGACAAACAGTGCCGTCCCACCCAGTAAGGCTATGATCAAACACACCACTACTGCAATAACAATTAACCAAACAATCGTTTTTTTATTCATCGTTTTCCACTCCTATTTCACAATCACACAAATGAAGTAACAGGCATTGCTGGTCGGCCCCCAATTCCCGGCATTATCCTGTGCGCTCACTGTCCACATATATTTGCCATCAACACTCGGAATTGTATATGAGGGACCTGTGCTGTAATATTTCTGCACCTGAGAGGTATATGTGTTCATGACCGAAATCTGATACTGTTTAATCCCGCTCTTATCCTTGACAGGACTCCAGGAAAGGGCAACATTCGTGCAAGAACGTACTTCAGCTGGACTTTTAGAAGAACCACAGGGTGACAGTCCTGAAGGCGCAGGTGGTGGTTGCGTATCTGGTGCTGGAGGCGGCTCGGTTTCAACCGGTGGCGGTGGAATATATTTTGTAGCTGTAGCTGTAGGTGTCGGTGTGGGTGTATCGATTAGCTGAGTCAATTTCAAACTCAGGTCTTCAGTGTGCTCGTCCTTGTACTCCACATGCAAAATGTGCACCTCGTCACCCTGGATGCAAACGCCCAGGTCACCATTTTTATCCACCTCTTTACCATCCAACTGCACCAAAACCGCATTTTCGGTTTTCCAATGCATAGCCGTACATTCCCCCAATTTCATTTCATATAGATCGGCCGTGAATTCTGCCCGAAAAGTCATATCCCCAGTGATGGTGACCATGACAGGTGAAGACAGCGGTCCACTCGCCCCACCGACTCGCAGGAAGTATATACCAGGTTGGTCTGTGCTCCATTTCCATTGATAGGCCGGAGGTTGCTTACCTGGAATCGGTGCAGCAGGCAAACCCGAATTAGCGCCATTAATGTACAGCACGGCCTGCCCTACCTCCGGAGCGACATGCCCGACATCATCGATGTCGTAACCCGGGGGAGCTTCGCCACCGCTTAACGGCGCATCGATCCAGGCACCCGCTGGTGGACCCGTATCAACTGATTCGCTTGCCTCATCATCCCCATTACAGGCAGACATCATCAACAGCAGCAGGACCAGACTACTAATTCTGAAAATATATTTCAAAGATTTATGCATTTTTGAACCCTCCCTCCTCAATTCTCTCAAAAGATAATGGCGAATTGAAGAAATTGATGACTAAGGAAATGACTAAGGAAATAAATTGACACTCTCCTACCCATAAAGTGATTAACCACTAATAACCACTACCATTGTATATATATTTCGTTTTTTGTCCAATCCCCCCTGAGGGGTAACTCCAAAGTAAGGGGTAGCCCAAAGGTAAGGGGGGTTCTTAACGATATTGTAATTGATTTTTGATGTATCAAAATATCAGTTTTTCTAATTCTTCACCCATTCCAGCCTGGGAAAGGAGAAAATACATATAAAGTGTTGGGTAACGACTTTGTTGCTACCCAACATCCAAAGATGGAACAAAAACCTAATACCGCTGTAATTTATTTCACATCAATTATCACTGTCGCGGTCATGTTCCACATAAATCGCTCGTCGACATCGTCCAGTTCCAACGTGACCTTGTAAGTCATATCTCCAAGGTACTCGCGCCCGACCGGGTCGATTTCGGTGACGGTTGCGGTGAATTCTTCGTCCGGAAAGGCGTCTAGTTTGATGACGGCCAGATCGTTCATCGAAACGCTGGCAATATCGATTTCAGCCAGGTCAGTGGTTTCAACGGACCAGAGAGTGGAATTACCAATAAAGGCCACCACTTGCCCGACTTCAATATCTAGGCTTAGAACCGTCCCGTCAAAGGGAGCGCGAAGTTCATAGTTTGCCAGGGCAGCACGCGCAGCTTTCAAAGTGGCAAACCCGCTCTCATACTTGGCACGTGCAATCGAACGCTCAGTTGAGTTCCCATCAGATTGGATATTAGACAGCTCCAACTGGGCTTGTTTCAGCTCTTCTTTGGCGGCTTCTACATCGGCTTCCAATTCAGCCCAACGGATCGCCTTTTTTATATTCAGCCCAGGCGTCGTCTTGCCGCTTTTTATATATCTTGGCTGTATTTCGATAAACTGGGTGCTTGGTAGGATCTTCACGTCTGATTTCCCATTCAAGCCGCTCTTCAAGGTATTTATAGGGCTTGAAATCACTGCGTGCCTGCTCCAATTTTTCATATGTATAGATAAGCGCTTCATCTGTGGTCATATCCCTCAATTCCGATGGGGTGTCGAAGTTGTCAAAATCATAATGCGCCTGGCGGACAGCTTCATTTGCGAATGCTAACGCACTCATGGCACCCGCTTCAGCCCGGTCGAAAGCCTGCTCGGCGAGCAGAAAGGCTTCTTCAGCCTGGGCTACTTCTGCTTGCAAAGCCTCGATATTTTGCAATCTGGCAATGACCTCCCCGGCAGCAACATCCTGACCGGGATTTACCAACACTTCAGCGACACTTCCGGGCTGGGCAAAGGCCAGCTCCACGGAAGGTATAGGTAGCAATTTTCCTTCAGCCACAACTTCGGTAATATTAGTGTTGGCCGGTATCAAATCTGGCTTTGATGTGGGGGCAGATTCGGATGCACAGGCTGCCAACAAGGTAGTGAGAATGAGGGTTGAAATGTATAGATTTTTCATAGGTGACTCCTTTACATGATTACAAAATAAATCCTTATCAGTGTTTACTCATAAGCTAAGACTTCCCGTACGGTCAGGCG
>CAZCPP010000302.1:0-5215 GCA_964500655.1 uncultured Anaerolineaceae bacterium
TGCCCACTGTGCGGCATCGACCGTTTAAGCTGTGCGTTTTAACCGTTTTACGCATGCTTGCGAAACTCCAATATTATCTTCATCGCCTGCTTCACCCTTGGCACCAAGTGGTATTGAAACAATTATTTTCGGAACGGCTGTGGCGGCACAGATGCAAACAGCTACTGCTGCCACCCCTACCCAAACACTGACCGATACACCAAGACCTACCAGAACTATTACAAAAACCTCTCAACCAACCTCAACCATACTACTTTTGGTTCCGACATATACTCAAGTTGAGTTATCACTCCCAGATACCAATGAAGGGGATGAAGAGGAAGCTGTGGAGGGTGTTACTGCAACAAGTACACCAAATAATGAGCATAACTACAAAGGAACGCTTGCATGTTCATTGGTAAAAAGAGATCCCCCGAGTGGCACTGTTTTTCGTCCTCGCAAAAAGTTCACCGTCCGCTGGACGATAAAAAACACCGGTACCGCTTCCTGGAAAAAGGGGTGGTTTGACTATCAATATCTTGGGGGAGATAAATTCCACGACCGCGGGCTGTACAATATGAATTATATTCTTGATCCTGGAGAAACCATCGAAATAAAAGTAGTTATGTACGCTCCAAAAAAACCAGGTAATTATGAAACAACCTGGATATTTGGGTCGAAAAAGAATAGTTTGTGCAAATTGACGTTAGCTATTGTTGTGAAATAAGGGATAGTCATACGCACAAATCCTGGGAAATCACCCCGCTGAGGACTAAAATAGGGCGACCATGTGGTCGCCCTGAATGATTCTCTTAGAAGGTTGAATTATTATGAAGCGGGGGGTAATGGTTCATCATCCGCTGGTGGAGACTTTGGTTCGGCATCTACAACTGCAGAATCAAGAGCATCTTCTGGTTTCTGCCGCAGGGTGAAAAAGCCAACTGCGCTTGGGATAAGGATGAAGATCAATGATAGGCATAAGAACACATATCCATAGCTAGCTGGCATTGGCTGAGTTGTATCTCCAAGGGTCATTGTGCCACCACCAACTGCTGTAGCTATACCAAATATACACAAAAAGATACCTGGACAACCGCACAACAATACGCTGGCAATCGTAGCAATAATTCCGGTGGTTTTTTTATCCATAGTTTGCTCTCCTTATATTGATTTGGAAGGGGGTATAGTATCAGTATACAAGTAAAAAAAGTGGGGCGCAATAGGCTTTGGGCCCCACTTTGGGTAACTAGCTGCGTAATTTTGCATCTAGTTCTCGTTCCAACCTTTTAACAATCTTATTGCGGATCGCCGCAGCTTCTTTGTCGGTTAGCGTTTTCTCGGCCTGGTAGGTCAGGCTATAAGCCAGAGATTTTTTACCCGTGTCTATTTGCTCGCCGCGATAGACGTCGAACAGCTTGACGTCAGTCAACACTTTTCCACCGGTTTGGCGAATGAGTGCATCAACCTTTGCAGCCGGGATGGATTCGTCTAGAATAAGGGCGATGTCTTCCAGAACAGGCGGAACTTCGGGAACAGGTACCAGCTCATAGGCTGACACAGCCGCGCGCATGACTTCCAGGTCGAATTCTGCAACCAAAACTGGAGCGTCTTCGAATTCGTACTTGTCCTTGACCAACGGATGTAATTCTCCGAACACACCAATGACTTTGCCGTCCACACTCACTTTGGCGGTTTTACCGGGGTGCAGATAGGGAACGGAATCGATCAGATCATACGAAACATTTTCTATACGGAAGCCAGCCAGAAGGCGTTCGATGCGCCCCTTGATGTCATAGAAATCCATAATTGGGCTGGTTTGTACATCCCAGGAAATTTCTTCACGTTGACCGGTCATCACAATGGCTAGTTTGGTGATTTCGGTAGGTAAATCTGATCCACTCGGCTCGAAAACAGGCCCAATTTCAAAGAATGCTAATCCTTCACGTAGACGGGCGTTGCGCTCTAGCGTATCTAGCACGGAGGCCAGCAGGCTGCGACGCAGCACACTCTTTTCAGGTGCAATAGGATTTACCAGCTTAACATATTTGCCGGTGATACCAAGGCGAGATTCGCGCTCGGGATAGGTCATACGATAGCTGACAACTTCCTGCAAACTTAGATCAGCCAATTGATCGCGCAGGTGCTCTTCCCACTCATTGACCGGGTTGCCAACCTGGGGAGGAAGCTCATCCGACATGCGTGTTGCGGGGATGTTGTCATATCCGTACAAGCGGGCGACTTCCTCAAGCACGTCTGCCAAGCCAACCACACCTTCGCCAATGTCCATGCGGATAGGTGGAGTATGAGCGATAACTTTTTCGTCATCAACCTTGCACTCGAACTCGATACGGCTCAACAAATCAGCAATCTCACCGGCACTGAGCTCAACTCCCAGTAAGCGGCTGACATCTTGAGGGGTAACTTCAACGGCTGGATCTTTGGGCGGTAGAGGATATTCATCTACAAGCCCGGGAGCAATAACCCCGCCACCCCACGAGGCCATGTATTGCAGGCCGCGTTTCAGGCCAGGCTCGGTCATGGCCGGGTGTACGCCGCGTGAAAAGCGGAAGGATGCTTCGGAATGCAGGTTATGCCCAAAGGCGGTTCGACGGATGTTGATGAAGTTCCAGGCCGCGGCTTCGAGTAACACATTGCGGGTTTTATCGGTCACTTCCGACTCAAGCCCACCCATCACACCAGCCATCGCCAGTGAACTCTTCTCGTCGCAAACCAAAACATTGACAGGCGACATGGTGCGTTCCTCGCCATCCAGCGTGGTTAGCTTTTCACCGTCTTTAGCTGCGCGTGTGCTGATTTTGATTGGCTTATTTCCGGCGCGTTCCTTCAACACATCATAATCGAAGGCGTGCAGCGGTTGCCCAATTTCAAACATGGCGTAGTTAGTCGCGTCCACGATGCTGTCAATGGGACGCATGCCGGCCAATCGTAAGCGTCGTTGTACCTGGTATGGACTGGGTTGGATGGTGACGTCCCGAATTAACCCGAACATAAAGCGCGGATTCAATTCCGGATCGGTGATTTCCACCTCGACGCCCTCGATCGGACTCCCTTCGGCCTGCAACTGTATATCAGGCTTTTTTAACGGCCTGTTAGTTAATGCCGCCAATTCCCGCGCAACGCCGAGTACGCTGGCGCAGCGGGCCATATTGGGCAGAATGTCGATATCCAGCACGGCGTCGCCCATGTAATCGGCTAACGGCATACCCACTGGCGCATCTTCATCGAGCAAAATAATGCCCTCGTGTTCATCCGAGATACCGAGTTCCTTCTCTGAACAAGCCATTGAATAGGATTCGACACCGCGTATCTTAGCGCGCTTGAGAGTCATGAGTTTTTGTTCTTCGGCATGACCGTCGTACAGGGTTGTACCTTCTTTAGCGTAGGCTACCTTAATGGGTTTGGGTAATTTGCCTGTACCTTTGTACTCGAACAGGTTTGGCGCACCAGTTAGTACGGTGTGCTCTTCATTGCCATCATACAAATCGCACAATATCAGCCGGTCTGCGTTGGGATGTGGCGTCACCTCGCGGATTTCTGCTACAACCAGTTTTTCTTTGTCCCATGCGCTACCGGTAGTTTTAAATTCGTGACGGGCGGAATCGTCCGGTATTGACCAACCTACGTAATGTATTTCTTCTACTTCGAGACCAGCTAGGGTGAGTTGTTTAGCAATTTCTTCTATGGATAATCCTTCAATATCTACAAAATCGTTTAGCCAGGAAAGTGGTAATTTCATGCTGGACTCCTACTAAAATTGTTCCAGGAAACGGGTGTCGTTTCCCCAGAAATAGCGAATATCATCAATCTTATAGCGCAGCATCAACTGGCGTTCTGGGCCCATGCCGAAGGCATAACCTGTGTAGCGACGTGGGTCATAGCCGCCATTTTGTAGCACGATGGGATGCACCATGCCGCAGCCCAAGATTTCCAGCCAACCAGATTGCTTACAAACCGAGCAACCATCTCCGCTGCAGACGAAACACTCCACGTCCATCTCAGCGCTTGGTTCCGTAAAAGGGAAGTAAGAAGCGCGGAAACGAGTGCGCGCGTTCTGCCCGAACATACGGCGGGCAAAGTCGACTAAGGTGCCTTTCAAATCAGCAAATGTGATGTTCTTGCCAACAGCTAATCCTTCCACCTGGTTGAACTGCACTTCGGAACGGGCCGTGATCTGCTCGCTGCGGAAGCACATCCCTGGAAGTGCAATGCGGATGGGTAGCGGATCCTCAGGATATTTTTCGCTGGCTTCGCGCATGGCGCGTATCTGGCCAGGCGAGGTATGCGTGCGCAACAAGATAGGATTATCGCCGCGCTCTCCGGCCTCGATATAGAGCGAATCTTGCATTTCACGGGCGGGATGGTGTGGCGGGAAGTTTAGCGCTTGGAAGTTGATCTCGTCAGTTTCAACCTCACGCGAAGTGTAGACTTGGAAACCCATCTCGGAGAGAATACTCAAAACACCCCGTAACTGTTGTGTAGACGGATGCAGGCGGCCTACACGTTTGATGCGCCCGGGAAGGGTCACATCTAGCTCTTCTTCCTCTAATGATTTTGACAATGCCGCGGCTTTGACAGCCTCCATTCTTTCAGACAGGGCCGCTTCTAAAGCAACTTTGACTTTGTTTGCAGTTTGCCCCACAACAGGTCGCTCTTCTTTTGAAAGTTTTCCTAACTCGGAAAAGACCTGCATGACCGGGGAACTCCGTCCCAGGTGAGCAACGCGCCAGCTCTCCAAAGCCTCCTGGTCTTTGACAGATTCAAGCGTTGCAAGCGCGGCTTGTTCGATTTCTTTCAATTTATCTAGCATACCTACCTCCGAAATAGAAACTCCCGTCCACATTGGGACGGGAGGAAGTTCCCGCGGTACCACCCAAATTGACTGTTTATGCAGTCCACTTAGTGCTGACCATCATCAGCCTCCCTTGTAACGCTGGGATTGCGGTTCAGACTACTTGTGAGACAAATTTTCAATTTGTCCTTCGTTCCCCTGAACAGCTCGAGAGGGAACTTCGGTCAGGTTCTACCGGGTGGGAGTTTCAGCCCATGCTCCACACGTCTCTGGCGGCTTCCGCGGACGTACTTTCCTCTGTCATTGCCTTATGATATTGGGGATTATTATCTGTAAAAAAGAGAGGCCTGTCAAGGGTAAATCACTCAATAAGCAGGGCTTTCTTAAAGTAAGGTATAAGGGTTGAAAAAAGAGACCTTCCTCGGC
>CAZCPP010000303.1:0-5208 GCA_964500655.1 uncultured Anaerolineaceae bacterium
AAAAAGAGGTGTTCCATGAATCAGTATATTAGTGCTGATTCTCCATTTATGACAAAGCAACAACTCCAAACCGAGCTTACAAGGTGCGAGTATTGCGAGGAGAAACCTTGTATGGAAGCCTGCCCTGTGAATTGCTCTCCCTTTGACTTCATCATGGCAGCCCGTGTAGGAAATCCATCGGATATCAAGCGCTCTGCCGCTGAAATCATGCACAACAATCCTCTAGGAGGTGTTTGTGGAATGGTCTGTCCTGACACGCTCTGCATGTCTGCCTGTACTAGAAAATATTTTGACGGCGCAATTAATATCCCCCTGATCCAAGCTACTATCATCCAAATGGCAAAAGAACTTGGAGGAATCCCAAAATTTTCTGTACCGGCTCCCAATGGGATAAAAATGGCTGTAGTTGGTGGCGGCCCAGCAGGGATAGGAACTGCTGCCGCTCTGGCACAAACGGGATACACCGTTGACATATACGAGGCTCGCGACCAGTTAGGCGGTATGATGAACTTGATTCCTGACCACCGACTCGACAAAATAGTTGTGGAGACGGACATTGAATTCGCTCTATCCCTGGGCGAAATTCACGCCAAAACAGGAACGAAGATTGATAATCCGGAGGAACTGCTCGCGCAGGGTTACAAGGCTGTGTGTGTCACAACTGGTCTTTGGAAACCAATCAAATTAGGCATCGAAAACGAAGATCTGGCTATCAAGATGGTGGATTTGCTTGCTAATCCATCTGAACACAATTTTAATGGACGAGTGGCAGTGGTCGGTGGCGGTGCAACCGCTATTGATTGTGCCATTAGCGCGAAAGAACGCGGCGCAAAACATGTCGAACTCTTCATGCTAGAGAAGCTATCCGAGATGCCCCTCACTCCCAGGGAACGTCAGGAATTGCTTGATTTTGACATTGAAGTGAATGGGCGAATACGTATCAGCCAGATTGCCAAAGGCGGCAAGGGCATTTCTGGAATAGAAACGATGAAAGTGCAGCTCCCTGAAGGTGAAACTTTCAGTCCCACCAATGTTCAAGATATCAGCGGGACTGAGAGCGTGAGAACCGATATAAATTCAGTAATCATTGCGATTGGAATGCGCTCCACGCTTCAGAGTGACCATGTTAATGGAATCTTCTATGCAGGCGATTTGTTATCTGGTCCAAAAACAGTGGTCGAGGCGGTTGCTTCTGGCAAAAATGCGGCCATTTCAGTCGATGCATATATCCAAGGAGAAGAGAAACCTTCGATTGAAAAGGCAACTAAGTCTTACTATGCATTACCCGGCTATAACCCAATACCCGTCTCGCTTGAAACCGATTTCTTTGGACGAAAGATTCGCTCACCTTATTTATTATCAGCTGCACCCCCTACAGATGGATTGCTCCAGATGACAAAAGCTTACGAAGCCGGCTGGGCAGGCGCGATAATGAAAACTGCCTTCGACAATTTGCCAATCCATATTCCATCTGAATATATGGTCACCTTCGGAGAGCATACTTATGGAAATTGCGATAATGTTTCAGGGCATCCTTTAGATCGTGTCTGTGAAGAGATCAAGGAACTGGTAAAGGGATGGCCAGATCGATTGACCATCGGCTCGACTGGAGGCCCGGTGACTGGCAATGACGAATCGGATGCGGCCGGATGGCAGTCCAACACGAAAAAACTTGAAGTCGCTGGGGCAATGGGTGTTGAGTATTCGTTGTCTTGCCCACAGGGTGGTGACGGCACCGAGGGAGATATCGTATCGCAAAATGCAGCTCTCACGGCCAAAATCATTGACTGGATTATGGCAGTTAGCAATCCAGAAATTCCAAAGCTTTTTAAATTGACCGCAGCTGTAACTTCGATTGTGCCCATTCTGCGAGCGATTCAAGGTGTTCTTGATAGATATCCCAGCGCAAAAGCTGGCGTCACACTCGCGAACACTTTCCCAACACTGGCTTTCCGGTCTGCAAATGGCAACCGTAACTGGGAAGAGGGTGTTGTTGTCGGAATGAGCGGCGAAGGCGTGACCCCCATCTCGTACCTGACATTGGCAAATGCAGTGCCAGAAGGGGTCGCCATCTCAGGAAATGGCGGACCTATGGACTATAAAGCTGCGATGGATTTTCTGGCCCTTGGCGTCAAGACTGTTCAGTTCTGTACCATTGCGATGAAGCACGGGGTTGAGATCATCAGGGAACTCGAATCTGGAACAGCATTTCTTATGCAGGAACGAGGCATTGGCTCTATTAAAGAATTGATTGGTATTGCCCAACCTAACCCAATCACCGATTTCATGGATTTAACTTCTGTCAAGAAACTATCATCATTCGAGCATGAATTATGTGTCTCCTGTGGGAACTGTGTACGCTGTCCATATTTCGCTATTGAACTGGATGAAAAAGGGTTGCCCATCTCTGACCCCGCGTTATGTGTAGGCTGTTCGATTTGCGCCAAGAAATGCTTTGTGGGTGCGATTAACATGCGCATACGCAGTGACGAGGAACTCGCAATGTTGAAAGAACAATAACTCGTAAAGATTCTTATTGATAAAGAAAGGAACAGACATGGCAATTCGATTTGAAAACGGCATTGTGGCAACCTTGGGTCCGAACAATCAAGTTCTATGGAATGGGTTGGTTGTCACCGATGGAGAGAACATAGCGGCTGTTGGCGATGCTACCGATATTAAGAAACGTTTTCCAGACGCCGAAGTGGTTGACTGTTCGGGAAAGATCATTCTGCCTGGTTTTATCTGTACTCACCACCACTTCTATTCCACAATGGCGCGCGGAATGGCCCCTCCCGGAGAACCAGCCTCAAACTTTGTAGAAATTCTTGAGCGGTTATGGTGGAAACTTGATAAGGCGCTATCAGATGAGGATATCATGCTCTCGGCGCAGGTCCCTCTAATTGAATGTATCCGAAACGGCACTACCACAGTCATCGATCATCATGCTTCTCCTTCTATGCGTGATGGTTCACTTGATCAGATTGAAGACGCAGTCCGCCAAGCTGGGATTCGGGCGTCCCTTTGTTACGAGGTTTCTGATCGAAATGAAGCAGGAGGCGGGATCGCCGAGAACGAGCGATTTATTAAAAAAGTTGGCAAAGGCGATGGCCAGATCGCAGCTATGATGGGATTGCACGCTTCCTTTACCGTATCAGACAAAACTGTTGAAACCTGTGTAGGAATTGCAAAAGATGCCAACGTGGGCTGCCATATTCACGTGGCCGAGGATGCAGCTGATAGAGAAGACTCGCTTGAAAAATATGGGGTGCCAACAGTGGAGCGTCTGAAGAAATTAGATGTAACTGGTGAAAAATCTATCTTTGTACACTGCGTTCATATCGACCAAGCTGAGATGGAGATCCTTAGTGATACGAAGACCATTGTCGTCCACAATCCTGAATCGAACATGAACAACGCGGTGGGCGTCACCAAGTTACTTGAATTACTGAACAAGGGCGTGTTGGTAGGCCTGGGAACCGATGGAATGTCATCAGACATGCTGGCCCAGATGCGTTGTGCTTATCTACTACACCGACTTGACAATCGAGATCCTCGAGTGGCATTTGTTGAAGCGCCTCAGCTACTCATATATAACAATGCAAATATTTGTGAACGACAATTTGGCCTGCGCCTTGGCGAAATCACTGAAGGACGTCCTGCTGATCTTGCTATCATTGACTACCTGCCTCCTACACCGCTTAGTGAAGCAAACTTTCTAGGACATTTAATCTTCGGCATGATAGATGCAACGGTTGACACCACTGTTTGTAAAGGGAAAATTCTTATGAAAGACAAGAAAATACTTTCCCTTGACGAAGATCGTATCACAGCTCGTTCTAGAGAGTTAGCGCCAAAGATGTGGCAACGGCTGTAAACCCTTCCTGCCACCTTTCATGTTAGTACAATAGTCCCTGGTTTTCCAGGGACTATTAATTATATTTTTCATAGGTTACAATTTCTTCGTACTAATATGATACAATTTCTCTATATTCTTCGCTTTTTATTGACAAGCTGGTCCATAAAAGTATGCATGGAGGATTTTACCTTTGGAACGAATAGCGCTATACCTGCAAGACTCACATGATCTGCGTGATGGGCTGGATTGTTCCCGTTATGCAGAGAGTCGTGGTTTTGAGGCCGTATGGCAAGCCGAATCACGCTTAGTGCGGGATGCAATCGTGCCGATGGCTGCTTATGCCGCAGTAACCGATAACCTAAAAATTGGTTCTGGTGTGATCAACAATTGGACACGCAACATCGGGCTTCTGGCTGCCACCTTTTTAACACTAGACGATCTGGCGCCGAATCGCGTCATCTGCGGTATCGGTGCCTGGTGGGATCCGCTGGCCGCCAACGTCGGCATCGAACGCCGCAAACCCCTGACAGCCATGCGGGAGACAGTCGATGTGTTGCGACGCCTGCTCAATATGGAAAGAGTCACTTTCCATGGCGAATCCATCTATGTTAATGAGATTGAATTGGATGTTGTGCACGGACGTCGCGAACCGCGCAATGTCCCTATCATGATTGGCGCGACCGGCCCCAAGATGATGGAGCTGACTGGTGAGATTGCCGATGGAGTCGTACTGAATTATTGTGCTCCGCCCGAAGATAATGATCGCGCGCTGGAACTGCTCGAAAAGGGCGCAAAGAAAGCAGGCAAGACACTCGACGACATCGACCGCCCACAATTAGTGGTTTGCTCTGTAGACCATGACCACAATAAAGCCATTGACGCCTCTAAAGCACTGTTATGCCAGTACCTTGCTCAACAACCGCATATCGCCAAATCATCTGGTGTATCGAATGATGTCATCGCAGAAATCCAGGCCATTTTGGGCTGGCCCGCCACCAAAGAACAGATCGACAAGGCCAAGCACCTCGTATCCGACGAGTTGGTGTATGAGATTACTGCTTCCGGTACCCCAGACGAAGCGCGCGCAAAAGTGAACGAGTACGTCAAACGCGGATGCACCAGCCCGATCCTGTACTCCGCTGGTGGAAGTATGAAATTACTGATCGATACGTTTGCGCAGAATTAGCAAAATATACGTCTAGACCTGTTCGGGTTCGGGTGGGGACAGGTTTATCAACCGTGACCACCCGCTAAGCGGGTGATTTCCCTCGAAACGCTTGCTCGTTTCCCAATGAAAGGGGCTGTCCCAAAAGGCAGCCCCTTATTGGATTAAGATCTGAACTGGTAAA
>CAZCPP010000304.1:0-5197 GCA_964500655.1 uncultured Anaerolineaceae bacterium
ACCACTCGATCACGTTTAATACCTCACGAGTTGATCCAACAATGATCTTCGAACCAAGACCAAATTGATCTAACGCCTGACGTAGTTTTTTGATCTCTCCACAGGCATTATAGCCCATATTGTTCACGCGCCCGCCAAAAATGGAGACATATGTTGCACCTGCCAGGGCTGCAAGGAAGCATTGCTGTGCACTCATCATGGCTGTGACATTGACACGCATATCGTGCTTGGTCTCCAGTTCGTGAATGATCTCCAGATTTTCCAGTTCACCTTCAGGGCCATGGATGGTGACTTTGATATTGATATTGTCCGCCCAACCCGCAAACGTCCGGGCTTGTTGAATAACTCGTTCACGATCAGTGGTCGTCACTTCCACAGATAACGGTAGTGGGGCGATCATCCTGGCTATCTCTTTCGAGAGCGACTCAATACCTTGCATACCACCAGTGACACCATCCTTGAGCAGTATCGTGGGGTTTGTGGTCACGCCACGGATTATTCCCATACGATGATAACGCTTGATCTCTTCTAATTTACCAGTATCTAAAAAAATGGGCATGATTTTCCTCCTTCTGCAATAATACCGTTTATTGAACCGATTCCCACTTCATCTCAGAAGCTTTTAAGTCCGGGTGGGAAACCAGTAAATGCCACACTAATGCCTGGAATGATTCTGTGTGTGGCGTAACGGTGTTGGGGTTGACTACCGGTACCACGACACAAGCATCAGCAACTTTGGCTGTATATCCCCCATTTCGACCTACGACGCCGCATATCTTGGCACCAACTTGTTTAGAATATTGCAATGCCTGCACGATATTGGCACTGATGTTCTTGTCTGCATCGCCGCCTCCAACTGAAAAGACAAATACCATATCCCGTTCAGATAGACGGGAGCCACGCAGCCAATTTTCAAAGACCGTCTCCCACCCATCGTCATTGACGCGAGCGGAAAGCTCGGACATATTATCTGCCGGGGTATAGGCTTCGATCCCGGCGATTTTACGAAAATCGCACACGGCGTGAGACGAATGACCAGCCCCACCGCCGGCTCCAATAAAAAAAAGCCTGCCATCTTCTGCGCGCAATTCACAAAGCAAGCTAACCATGTGATCAATTACGCTATGATCCATTTGTTCAAGTATCTGGATGGCTTCTTGGACATATTGAGATGTATAGGTCATAACATCCTCCCAGTTAGATAAATCCATGATGTAAGAATACAATGTGCACGAACAGTTTTCGAAAATTTTGGCGCAAAGTCGCCGACCCTGGTTTCGACTGCTTCACATCAACCGGTGGGTTGGCTGACCTTTATGATTATTGTGAGAAACCTGTGAATTCAAAGGGTTTGACATCCTCACCATTACCGTTTTCTATAGCTTGAATTACCTGGACAGCTTCTTTTATAGAGCCAACCATATAGGCTGGTTGCACCTTTTGGCGAAATAACTCATCTAAAATATAAGGTTTTCGGCTGCTCACAAAAAGGGTGCACACACCTGCAGATTGTCCCGCGGCTATATCGGTAATGCCATCGCCGATGAAGTATGAATGTTCTAAGTCTATATCCAACTCTTTTTGTGCCTGTTTCAATAAGCCGGGTTTAGGTTTACGGCAGTCACATTCGACACGGTATTCATCGAGCGCAGCCTGGGGATGGTGCAAACAATAATACACCGAGACCAAACGCGCCCCAGCTTTGGAAAGCTCTCGATGCATTTTCTCCGTGATGGCTTCAAGGACCGCGGGTGTGAATTTCCCCTTAGCGATACCAGGCTGGTTAGAGATCACGATTGCTAATAAACCTAGTTGGTTGATTTGATGAACGGCTTCGCCGACGCCAGGAAGCAATTGAAATTCATCGGGATTTGCCGGTGAATCTACCAGGCCAAATTCGGGGTTGTAGACCATGTGATTGATAACCCCATCACGGTCTAGGAAGATTGCTCGATTCATTTATTGTGTCTTACTATTCGAGGATGTGATTTTATATGCACAAGCCGCTTCACTTCGACGAGCTCAGTACAAGGGTTTCACTTCGATACGCTGGTTTCGACACGCTTCGCCACTCAACCCAAGTCGCTACTCAGTACAAGCGATACGGATTTCCGTTTCAATACAATCCTACTCGACCAGCGCTGGTATTTTCGACGAGAGCCGCTTGGTTTCGACAGGCTCAACCGGCGCTAGTTAGGGTGACGAAAAGCACGTCACCTGCTTCGCATCGACCGATGCTGGTGTGCTTCGCTAGAAGTTCACCAAGACTTTGGCGCCCTCGAAATCGAAATCATAGGGCATTTCGCGCAAACCTGATTCCTTAAGCGCCATACGTAATCGGGCTTTACAGCCATTGGGACAATAGAACATGAAAAATCCACCTCCCCCGGCTCCCATGATTTTGCCACCAATAGCCCCGTTTTCACGGGCCAACTCATACCATTGGTCAATTTTAGGATTGCTGATCTTGCCCGATCGACGTTTTTTGTTCTCCCAATGCTCATGCAATAACCTCCCGAATTTTTCCAACTCCCCTTGTTCCAAAGCTTCTTTGATGCGGTAGCCTAACTCTTTCGTGCGGTGCAAACTATCTACAACTGTGGAATCGTTGCGTTGTGTGTCTCTCTTTTGGTCTTCCAAGATATTACCGCTGGACCGCAGTATGCCGGTATAAAAAAGCAAGACCTGGTTACGAAATTCTTCTACCGCGGTGATGGATATATCCAAAGGGCTGACATACACCTTGCCATCTTTCTGAATTTCCAGACAAGTAATACCGCCAAAAGCTGCCAAGTAATGATCCTGTTTGCCAACCGGATGACCGGCCAGTTCCATTTCTATACGGCAGGCCTGTTCAGCCAGGGCTTGTACGGGCACCTTTTCTCGCTTCAGCTCATAAAGCGCGGTCAGCAAAGAGACCAGATAGGTACTCGAAGAGCCTAAACCGGTGCCGGCAGGAATATCCGCCATGGAGACAATCTCCAGGCTAGCATTCAGATTCAGCGTTTTTAACGCCGGGCGTACCAGGTCATGCACGATCTCGTCAGGAGACGAAACCTGTTCATATTTAGAATACTTCACGCGGATAAAATCATCCGCCGCAGGACGGTTGGCATAGATATACAGATACTTATTTACGGCAGCACTGAGAATAAATCCTCCATGTTGTGCGTAATAGGAGGGTAAATCAGTGCCACCACCCCCCAATGAGATGCGATAAGGTGCACGAGCTAAGATCATTTTATCTCCTCCTGGATGCGATTCAAATCCTCGGGTGTGTCGATCCACCATAAACGCTCGTCTACCGACAAGCGATAGCCATAGATCGAACGCCCGGAAGCCAATATCGCCGGTAAAACATCATGTCCAAAATCTGAGGAACCATCTTCGGGTATAAATTCCAATACTTCTGGTTCTAGAATAAATACTCCAGCATTGACCCAATGCGAAAAAACTTGCTCTGGGCGCGGTTTTTCCAAGAAGCGTTGGATGCGGTCATCTCCATCTATGCCAACGATACCACTGGCGTTGGGATGATCTCGATAATATAAGGCGATCGAGGCGATCCCGCCTTTGGATTGATGAAATCCCCACATCTGCCCCAGCTCGCATGTACACAAGTTATCGCCATACCAGAGGAAAAAGGGAGCGTCGAAAAACCACTCAGCGTTTTTTACCCCACCTGCGGTTCCCAATAACTCTTCTTCAATGGAATAGGTGATCTTTACATCCCATTGGGTTCCATCACCGAAGTAGTCTATAACCGTTTGGGGAAGGTGACATATATTGACGACAAGTTCTTTGACGCCAAACTTGCGTAGCCATGCGATATTATGCTCAAGGACAGGCTTTCCAGCTACGGGCACCATACATTTGGGGATATGATCCGTTAGAGGTTTGAGGCGGGTGCCGCGTCCAGCAGCCAAGAGCATGGCTTTCTTGGGAAATGCAGAGCCACAAATTTCACGAATTATCATGGATTTTTTTCACGACGGATTTACTCTATGGGCATAGAGCACGAATTCCCCCAAAATATTTCTTCATATTTTGCAAAAGCAATTAGAGATGGACAATATGCCCGGTGTGGGCGGACTCGTAGATTGCGGCAATGATTCGCATGGTTTCGAGGCTGTCTTCCCCACTCGCTAAAGGTTGACGATCTTCTTTGATGGCGTTTGTGAATTCTTCCCACTCTAGCTGCCAGGAGAGATCGGGGCCGGGGAATTCGAATACTTCTTCAATGGGCGGCCCGGACTCAGGGCGGCGGCGACCCACTGTCAGGGTTTCCGTTCCATAACTTCCGCCCAACCCTTCGATGCGGATATATCCATCTAGTCCAAACACTTCAAACGAAAAACGGTTTTTCCACTGCGTCCAACTGGTGTGAAGCTGGGCAACCTGTCCATTAGCGGTGCGCAATTGAGCGAAAGCGTTATCTTCGAGCTGGGGATTATTGTTATTGGAGAGCGCATAATGTATTGTTTGGGGTGAGAAGAAGCCTAAATCCCAGTGGTAAGTATTAACAAAACCCATCACTTCTGTGAATTCATCCATAAACCAACGCAACAGATCGATGATATGCACACCCTGATCGAGTAGTTCACCACCTCCGGATAGTTCTGCATCTGCTCGCCATTCTTTGTCATAGCCGGGTCTGCCCCCATGACCATAGATAGCGCGTCCATACATGAGCGGCCCGATTTCTCCCTGGCTACAGACTTCGTGGGCTTTCCAGATAGCGGGGTGATGGCGATGGTTGAAGCCGATTTTTAGCAACTTTCCCGCCTTCTTTGCCGCATCGACCATCCCTTGTGTTTCCAAGTAATTACGGCCAGGGGGCTTCTCACACAGGATGTGTTTGCCGCTTTCAAGGGCAGCAATAGCAACCGGCATCAGAAATTTATTAGGCGTGGCGATGACAATACTATCCAGATCGTCTCTGCTGACGACTTCCTGCCAGTCCACTGTTGCTATACAATTGGTCTCTGCTGCTAGTGTGTCTGCTAGGTTTTTATCAATGTCAGCGACAATGACCACTTCGTCTTCTGGGGATTGGTGTGCAATTTTAGCACGGCGTTTGCCAATCAGGCCGCAGCCAATGATGCCGATTTTCATGAAGATCTCCTAAACAAAGGATTTGAATTGATATAAAGTCGCTGGGTTTCGATACGCTCCGGCGAAGAACATGCCTCCGCTA
>CAZCPP010000305.1:0-5161 GCA_964500655.1 uncultured Anaerolineaceae bacterium
GTCCTTGCTGGCCATTGCCAATGGAGGCTTCTTCGGGCGTGGACCCGGCGTGGGCAGCCCCTCGCTAGTTCCTATATCCCATTCAGTTTTTATCTTCACCGCCATCGCCGAGGAATCTGGCCTGGTTGGGGTAGTTGGTCTGCTGATATTATTTGCCATACTCATCAACCGCGGATTGCGGATTGCTATGCTGGCACCTGATCATTTCAGACGGCTACTTGCTGCAGGGATCACATCTTATTTTGGCATTCAGAGTCTACTTATCATCGGTGGAAATTTACGACTCCTGCCACTGACAGGGGTGACGCTGCCCTTTGTTTCCTATGGCGGATCATCCCTGTTGACTTCATTTGTCGCTTTGATGGCGCTGCTGGTAATCAGCAATCAGAGTGAGGAAGATCCCGCGCCCCTGCGTAATCCGTTCCCCTATTTCCTGCTCAGTACGGTCATCCCACTAGGTTTATTTGCCATGTCTTTTAGTATGGGCTGGTGGACCCTGGTACGAGGCTCGGATTTGCTCAATCGCACAGATAATGCCCGCCGTTCAATATCTGATCGCTACGTGCAACGCGGAAGTTTGTACGATCGCGAGAACAACCCGATAAATATAACAGAGGGTGAAATAGGCAGCTTGGTTCGTACGTATCTGGTTCCCGAACTGGCACCAGTTATTGGTTACACGCACTCTGTATACGGTCAGGCCGGGTTAGAAGCCTCGCTCGATAATTACTTGCGAGGGCTGCAAGGAAACCCCGCCAGCCTGATCTGGTGGGACCGGCTGTTGTACGGCACCCCACCACCCGGCCTGGATATTCGTTTAAGCCTTGACTTGAAACTCCAAGCAAAAGCAGATCAGCTATTAGAAAATAATATCGGGGCTATTGTTTTATTGAATGCTGAAACAGGCGAGATACTGGTAATGGCTTCGCAGCCTGGTTATGATCCCAACCTGTTGGATGAAATTGGTGATAGCCTCTCAATTTACGAAAACGCCCCGTTGCTCAACCGCGCAACACAAGGACGCTATCCACCGGACAATGCCCTTGCGCTGTATTCCCAAATAATCTTGAATAAAAGTAAGCCAGGCTCTGCAAGTCAGCTCAGCGGGCTTTATGAAGCGCTTGGATTTTATTCAACCCCACAAATACGCTTACCAGTAACCTCGGCCGCTACCTCCCCAGATGAGCTGCACATCAGCCCCTTGCAAATGGCGCTTGCAGCAGGGGCGATAAGCAATGACGGCATACTTCCCGCCCCACGCATCGCCCTGGCTCTTAATACACCCCAACAAGGCTGGGTGATCTTGCCAGCATTGGGTGAATCTCGAATTGCGTTTCCTGAAACCAATGCTCACGATACCGCCCAGGAATTAGCCGGCGAGAACCCATACTGGAGCTTCATCAGTGTTGCGAGTGATATGCCTCTGACATGGTATTTGGCCGGCACCCTGCCCGAGTGGAGCGGTACACCTTTGGTTTTGGTAGTTTTATTAGAGCAAGGTAATTCAAGCCTGGCAAGCCAGATTGGGGGAGAATTGCTCAACATAGCAACAAAATAATAACTTTGTAACGGTCTTACTCACACTTCGACTTTTCACCCTCCCAATCAATTTTGATATCCACACGTTTGCCCTCCATCAGGCTGACATCAATTAACATTTCGCCATGTGGGTCTTCCAGATCATACACTTGGTGCACTCCGACGTCAAAGCGCTCTTCGTTGTAGGGTTCATCAAATTTCGAGAGCAGGTACACATCCGCGGGCAGGACCCATAGTTTGTGCTTGGTGCAATTACGGATAAATGCCGCTCTGGCAGGTTCCGTTTTCACGAAAGGCAGGGAACTAACATCGCCGTCAATATCAGAATATTTCGTCTCGGTGGTGACCCATCCTTTTATCCCGGGGTTGGAGGGCAATTCGATCATCACCCAGCGGCTGATCCTGTCGCGCGCAATCACCTTGGCGACCTCACCGTCATATAGTACGCCCACAAAATTGTATGCCAAACTGGGTCCGCGGCGTACGTTCATGTTTCCACCTGAGACCGAAAAGGTGACAGTTTTCAGCGCGCGGGTGGGAGCCGGGGTTTCGGTAACCACAACTGGAATGGTAGCAGTTTCGGTGACGGTTGGACGCGCGGTCAGGTCTTTCGGACGCGGAGTCCAGGTCGGAATCTCCTCCCGAGATGAGGGAGTGTGCGTAGCAGCTGGTCCCTTATCCCCTGAAGGGGTACAAGCTTCCAGGCTAAATGCAGTAAATAGTATTATTGCGATAATTAAATATATATGTTTTTTTGCAATCATCAGTCTCGATTCAATACCTGTTCAACGGCCATAAAGAAAAAAAGCCAGGCGACTGCCTGGCTCGTGTTTGACTTGGCCTACATGCCGTCGTCGCTGTCGTTGGCGCCGTATCCCGGTCCGCTTGAGAAGAAATCATAATTTGGCTGAGTGTCTTCGGTCAGGTCTACTACCTCACCGGCCTCCAATTCTTTGACGGTATCCAGCACGACCGGGGTGCCGTTGTGATTGGTGCCTTCATAGTGACCACTAAGACCAACCTTACTGATAAATTCACCGCCATTGGCTGTGTAAGCTGCAGGAACTTCATCCTCCGGGAAGATGGCCGAAAACGGACATTCGGGCACGCAAGCGCCACAATCAATGCAAGTATCCGGATCGATGTAGATCCAGGGCCACTCGGCTACGGGCTGGCCGGGCACCATGCACTCCACCGGGCAAACATCGATACATCCACGATCTCGTACGCACAAACTGGTAACAATATAGGTCATGTCTAGCCTCCATTTGGGACTGAATAAATTGATTTTCTCCGCGGCAATTCTACCGCATTTTCAATGGAATGTCTCATCAAATAAAGGTAGAGAGTGGCTAAAAACGAAAGTAAGATGTCATTGCGAGGAGCAAAGCAAGCGTGGCAATCTCCAGTTGAGAGGGAAGATTGCTTCGTCGGGCAAGCCCTCCTCCAATGACAGTTAATTTTGTACTCTCTCATTTTGCCACTCTCTAAAGGTATTATGACTGTTTATATGAGATTTATATGATATAAATACTCTAAACTTGACAAGTTCCCTAAATATCTATATGCTAGTAACAGTTAACCTAGTAAACAGTCTAAATTTTGGAGGCATACATGTTTTATCAATTACTCGAAAAGCTAGATAGCAAGTTCCACTTCGATCAAGCCCAGGCTCACTGCGACGTACCCTGCGGCATCTACGATCCCAGCACGGCCCAGATCGCCGCTCTGTCCGTTGTGCGCATGCTAGATCTATTGGCTGCACTTGAAGAGGGAAACGGCAAGAGTAAAGTCGATTATCACAATAGCATATCACGCTATATCACCGTCAAGGAAGAACACGCCGAAAAGGCCAAGCATGAAGTGCGCGTTATCTGGGGTGATTATTTCAAGAAAGGCACACACCCGGACGTAGCCGATCTGGTGCACAAGATCATGCAGTTGGGTTCCAAGGTTCGCCAAACGACCGACCGCGCAGCGGGAGTGGAGTTTGTGGAAGCCATCAACGAATTCGCCGAAGCCTTTTGGGGTACGAAAGATGTCAAGACCAAGAAGGCTACGGCGCCTTACGCCCCGGCGCTCGAGATGGTCTACCCCGATCTGTAAGATCATATAAGTCTTGCGAAAGAATATCTTTCGCAAGACTTTTCTTTATGTTTCGAATCCACAAAATCAGTGGGGATTCAATGTCGCCGGACTATGAGGAGGGAGATTTTGTGATTTTGACGACCATACCCTTCTTCCTGAAGCGCCTGAAAGTTGGGGATACGATCATATTTGAGCATCAACTATATGGAAAATTGATTAAGCGCATCGCTTCCTTCGACCCGGAAACTGCTGAGGCCTACGTTGAAGGGACTCATTCCGAAAGCCTTGACAGCCGTCGATTGGGGACAATACGGCGTGAAGTCATTCTGGGGAAGGTAATCACGCATATTCGAAGAAAGTAATTAACGTCAGCATATACAAGAAGGAAAATGATTATATTCTCTCTCCAATCATTGGGAGATTGCCGCGCTCGCTCACCTGCGCTGCAACGAACATAGTGAGGTGCATGTGACGCTCGCTCGCACATGTGCCTGCGCACGGTGCAGGCAATGACATTGTTCCGTGTACAATTGTGCGAACCGTTTAAGCTAGGAGTCTTGCATTGAACGAAGACCGCGCACGCCAAAGCCTACCCTTTGTAATATTATTCGCCATCCTGGCTGTTTCCACCGCCTCCATTTTTATCCGCTTTGCACAGCGCGAAGCCCCCTCCCTGGTGATCGCCGCCCTGCGATTGACGTTTGCTAGCCTGGTGCTGGCCCCGTTCGCGCTGACCCGCTATCGCGAGGAGCTACGCAATTTGTCTCGTGGGGAGTTTCTGCTGGGTCTGCTATCGGGGATTTTCCTGGCGGTGCATTTTGCCACTTGGATATCTTCTTTGGAATACACCAGCATCGCCAGTTCGGTGGTGCTGGTTAGTACAGGGCCACTGTGGGTGGCACTGCTTTCTCCCATCTTCCTGAAGGAACCGCTCACCAAACCGGTTCTGAGTGGGATGCTGCTGGCACTGCTAGGCGGGACGATCATCGGCCTGGGGGATTCGTGTCAAGTAGAGAATGGTTTGATCTGCCCACCCTTTTCTGAGTTCGTGCAGGGAGAAGCTTTCCTGGGCAATTTCCTGGCCCTGGCCGGCGCCTGGGCGGTGGCTGGATACCTGATGATCGGTCGCAGGTTAAGGGGCGGCATGTCGCTGATCCCTTATATTTTCGTGGTCTACAGCATCGCGGCTATCGTCTTGTTAGGGATCATGATCGTAGCCGGGCAAAAGCCGATTGGCTTCTCGCCTGAGATTTATATCTGGATCCTTTTGCTGGCACTGGTACCGCAGTTGATCGGCCACTCAACCTATAACTGGGCTCTGCGCTATTTACCGGCTGCTCTGGTCTCGATTACAACTTTGGGAGAACCGATCGGTTCAGCTGTGCTGGCATATTTCATCTTGCAAGAAGCGCCCACCTGGTTGACAATTCTTGGGGGCGTGCTAATTTTAGCGGGGATATACTTTTCATCAAAGAAGTAAACTGGAAGTCGATAGCTTTGTATGTCGAATGAAATTCGACTAAAGCTCCTCCAC
>CAZCPP010000306.1:0-5131 GCA_964500655.1 uncultured Anaerolineaceae bacterium
GAGAAGTGCTTATGATGAACTCCAACTGCTCAAAGCCGCGTAACATCAGTTATATTAAATCAAACAAATCAAATACTGGGCCATGCTTGCAAGCCATCTTCCAACCGCGATGGGTAGTGACAGCACATACGCCGCAGTCCGCCATTCCACCACAGGGCATGGATGTGATGACAAGCACTCCGTTCGGGCCGGGAACCCGCCGGGGCGCCGTTCGTCGCGAGCGACGAAGATGGGACTCGAAGACGGCCTGCGCTTCAATCGGTACTTTGGCCTGCTGGCTCAACCCTAGATTTTGTCGCAAAGCTGATAAAGATTCGGGCAGTGTGTCGACAGCCAAAAAATCTGCCCAGTGGGTTATTTCTGTCAACTTGGAAAGCGGCTGTATTTCAACTTCGGGGGGAAGGTCAGGCACTTCCAACTCAGTGACTAACCCTACTGAAGCGTTTTGCTCCAGAGCAGTCATGAGTAAAGGATTCAACCGCGCAAATGTCTCACCGAGAGCAATGAACGCTACACGTCGTGCGGATGCGGTAAGGAAAAGCCGCGGCCCAATGGGCCGCGCAGTGACAGCGTTGTGCCGGGCTGCCACATCGGCGGGATGGGAGGCGCCGCTAGAAAGCCGCCGGGAATAGAACCAACATTGAAAACGGGAGTAGGTAAAGGGTCGTTCGAGGCGGGGTCATACACCAGCAGATATTGCCCTGGTGCAGGGATCAAATTCTGCGGGCACAGCATCCGTCCACCCCTCAGTCCGTTCTCCAGAAATAGTTCAACCAGTTCACCTGTGCCTTGCTGCATGGATCGGATGTTAACACGCTTCATATAAGCCGGCAAGCATCTACGTTGTATAATTGCTGCGTTATACTTTGATAAGAGATAACAAGGAGAAGATCATGAGAAATGTTGGAGTAAACAAAAACGCAAGCCGTATGTTTCTGATTATTGTCGTATTGATAGTAGTCATTGGGCTCGTATCGAGCACGATCATCTTTGTCCAGCCGGATGAAATCGGTGTGGTGATCTCCAGGATTACACAAGGAGGCATCCGAAGAGAGCCCCTGAATTCGGGCTTGCATTTCGTGGTGCCCCTGTTCGAAAACGTAGAAAAATACTCGATTTCAAGGCAGACATATACCATGTCGGCAGCCACTGGAGAGGGACAACGCTCAGGCGATGATTCCATTCGGTCCCGCACCAAAGATGGGCAGGAAGTTTTTGTGGATGCATCCGTCATCTATGCAATTAAACCTGCCAGTGTGGTGAGCCTGCATGTCAAATGGCAAAAACGATATGGCGAAGAGCTTGTGCGTCCGCTGGTGCGTGGTATTATCCGTGATGCCGCTGCGCAATACGGTATTGAAGAGATCGTCAGTTCCAAACGCAGCGAACTGGAAATTTTTATCACTAATCAGCTGACCCTGAAGATGATTGAGAATGACCTGATCATGGAAGATTTTGTCTTACGTGATATACATTTCAGCGCTGACTACGCCGTTGCTGTGGAGCAAAAGCAGATCGCCGAGCAGCAGGCTTTGCAAGCCGAGTTTGTGGTGCAATCCAAGAAACAGGAAGCCGAGCAGGCCCGCCAGATTGCACAAGGTTCGGCAGATGCGGTTGTCATCGCAGCCAAAGGTGCCGCTGAAGCGCGCTTGATTGAAGCCGAGGCCGAGGCAGCCGCGCTTCAATACATTGCCAATGTGATTCGTGCCAACCCATCCCTGTTGCAATACCAGTACATTACTAACCTTGCGCCCGGCGTACAAACCATATTTGTGCCCAGCGACAATCAATTCATCCTGCCGTTGCCGGATACGACCACGCCAGCCTTAACTCCTTAACTGTTCAGCAATAACAGTGTGACAGTCAATAATTATTGACTGTCACACTATATTTAATAGATCCATGGCTAAAAAGAAACCGAGCGGCAAACAAATCCGGCTTACCAGCTTATCCAATTGTGCGGGTTGAGCGTCGAAGCTCAACGCGGAAACGCTGGCGCAGGTGCTGCGCCCTGTACAAAAAATCTTCAACTCAGCCGACTATCCTGACCTGTTAGTGGGGCTTGAAAGCCTGGATGATGCTGCTGTCTGGCAATTGGATGAGAAACGCGCACTGGTCGCCACCACCGATTTCTTCACCCCGGTGGTGGACGATCCATATGACTACGGCTCTATTGCGGCAGCCAACAGCCTTTCGGATATTTACGCCATGGGCGGCCAGCCCTTCCTGGCGCTCAACATCGCTGCCCTGCCCCCCGACCTGCCTACCGAGATCTCTAGCGAGATCCTGCGGGGCGGGGCGGAAAAGACCAAAGAAGCAGGCGTCGTCATCGCAGGCGGGCATACCGTGCAGGATAAAGAACCAAAATACGGGCTGGTTGTGTTGGGCTTTGTCGAAAAGGATAGGATGCTGACCAAATCCTGTCTGCATCCCGGCGATGCGCTGGCGCTAACCAAACCACTCGGCTTCGGTTGCACAACCACCGCTCTCAAACAGGGGAAAGCAGACGAAGCCGATGTGCGCGAAGTGGTGAGTTGGATGACGCGTCTCAACCGGACCGCAAGCGAGCTGGCCGTTGAATTTTACCTCTCCGCAGCGACAGATGTTACCGGCTTCAGCCTGCTCGGACATGGCGTTGAAATGGCCGAAGCATCCGATACAGCTCTATATTTTGACTATGCGCAGATTCCGTTCGTAAGCGGTGCGCATAAATATGCTGAGATGTTCACCTTTCCCGGCGGCGCATCTGATAACCGCGTCCATTTTGGATCAAAAGTCAGTTTTGATTCTTCTATTGACGAAGCTAGTCAGATGCTGCTCTTCGACCCGCAGACTAGCGGTGGGCTTCTTATAGGTGTTCCCCAGAAAAAATTAGAGGCCTTCCAAACACGTGCAAGGGAATTAGAACAACCTGTTTGGGTTATTGGTGAAGTTTGCGAAGGAAAAGGGATAAAAATCGGTAAATCATAAATGTCAGAATTCAGTACAGAGCTTCTGTTTATTGTCTTTCTGATCGCCATGAACAATATTCTGGCAATGACAGAAGCAGCCCTGCTTGCTGTCCGTAAAGCGCGGTTACAACAGCGAATCAACGAAGGTGATAAAAAAGCCGGAATTGTGCTCAAGTTGGTAGAAAATCCCAATCAGTTTCTATCGGTAATCCAGATCGGCATTACACTGATTGACGTATTAACGGGTGCAGTGACCGGTGCAACGGTGGCAGTGATATTCGCGCGACTATTGGATAATATACCAGTATTGTCTCCTTACAGTGATAGTATTGGGTTAGCCCTTGGTGTACTTATCATCACCTACTTCTCAATCATCATTGGAGAACTAGTCCCAAAACGGCTGGCGATGCAAAATCCGGAAGGGGTTGCATCTCGCTTTGCACAGCCTATGCTATTTTTATCAAAGGTTCTTTCCCCCGTTGTCCGATTTTTGAGCATTTCAACAGAGGTTGTTCTCAAGCTGATTGGTATTCGACCCTCCAACGAGCCACCAGTAACGGAAGAAGAAATCCATGTATTACTGGACCAAGGAACACAAGCCGGAGTCTTTGAAGTAGCCGAACAAGATATGGTCGCAGGTGTGTTTCGTCTGAATGACCGCCGCGTGTATTCCCTGATGACACCTCGAACTGAAATCCTGTGGTTGGATGTGCGCGATACAACTGCTGAAATCCAAAAAAAAATGGCCGAGGGACCATTCTCGCGTTTCCCGGTCTGCCAAGGAAGCCTGGATAACGTTCTGGGGATTGTCAACGCACGCGAGTTGTTGACCCGCAGCCTGGCTGGTGAAGCTATCCACTTGAAGGATTGCCTGTCTCCTGCCTTGTTCATCCCTGAGACAACTTTTGCATCACGAGCGCTGGAGTCTTTTAAAGAAAGCAACAAGAAGCTGGTATTGCTCATTGACGAATTTGGTGGTGTGACTGGACTGATAACTATCAACGATGTACTTGAAGAAATTGTCGGTGATATTGAAACTAGTGAACCCCAAGTCATACAGCGCCAAGATGGCTCCTGGTTACTGGACGGCATGTTGGATATAGATGAATTTAAAGAATTATTCAACTTGGGTGCACTACCCAATGACGATGATTATGAAACCCTGGCTGGTTTCGTGATGACGTCGCTTGGCAAAATCCCACAGGTCGCTGATCAGTTTGAGCGCGAGGGATTACGCTTCGAAGTGGTGGATATGGATGCTCGTCGGGTCGATAAAGTGCTGGTTACTACACTTCCAGCGCGCCCAGTAGCAAATTGAACCTATTACTGATTCATCCCAATTCTCTGAGGTTTTGAGTGACATCACTAAAATTAAATGTTGTTCGTTTCAATAAACAGCTCTTTTTTTTCTCTCTCCTGTTTTTTATTTCAGGAACAGCGGGTCTGGTTTATCAAATTATCTGGGAAAGGCTTCTAGAACTATTCTTTGGTGTGACAATGACCGCCATTACGTTGATCGTAGCTGCTTATATGGCCGGTCTTGGTTTAGGTTCTTTATTTGGAGGCCGTTTAGCAGAAAAACAAAAATCAAATTTACTTTATTATGCGTATCTTGAGTTGGGTATTGGTGCTTTTGGATTGGTCAGCCAACCCCTAATTCAAAAAACTGGACATTTGACCGCAGGAAGTCCATATTGGCTGGTTTTCATTTTGAGCTTTCTCCTCTTATTGATTGATACCAACTTTCTTGATGGGGATGACTTTGCCACTACTATCACAAGCCTTTATTCAACGGATTGATACATCCGGAATTATTATTGGAATTCTATATGGAATTAATACTGCTGGAGCAGCGCTAGGAGCTTTGGTAACTGGATACGTCTTGCTCGGATTTTTAGGTATTACTGGTAGTTTATATATTGCCAGTGCATTAAATATTATTGTCGGTATTCTAGCAATTTTTGCTTCAGGGCGAAAACCGAAAATATCGGTTGAAATGGAGCAGCGAGTAAGAATTACAGACACAAAAGATACAAACATAAGATATTTTACAATATTAGTAGCATCATTTTTAGTTGGATTCATTGGCTTGGGATTTGAAATGCTATGGATCAGAATACTCAGTGTTATTAACTGTAGTTACGCATTTTCGATTGAAAGCGATTAAGATAGGTGTATGG
>CAZCPP010000307.1:0-5079 GCA_964500655.1 uncultured Anaerolineaceae bacterium
CGTGCTTGGTGGACCGCTTCTCGTAAATCTTTGCCTGAATTTAAGAAAATGGCAAAGTTTGCAATTAGTTCCAACTTAAGTGCTACTGCAATTCTTGTTTTCCGTGAAAGCGAAATCTTGTGGGTGGGGCTGTTCCTGACAACTGAGGCAGCGGGGTATTATAAAGCCGCGTATGCCATTATTAGTTTGCTGTCCGTGCCTGCCAACCCGCTAATTTTGACAGTTTATCCTGAACTCAATCGTCTTGTTGTCCAAAAGCTCTGGTCGCGACTGCGCGATTTCCTGCGCAAAGTCACAACACTTTCATTTGCCTATAATCTGTTACTTGCGTTGGGTTTGATTTTCTTTGGTCAGTGGGTGCTTTGGATCTATGGTGAGCAATATGTGGTTGCTTATCCCGCGCTCATGGCTTTGTTGGTAGGCTTTGTTTTTAATTACACATTGTTCTGGAATCGACCACTTCTACTCTCATTGGGATTACCAGAATTTCCACTCAAAGCCATTGTTGTTGCTGGTGTGATTAAACTCGCGCTGGCCTTCCCCCTTGTGCCACGTTTCGGATATGTAATTGAAGCCGCGTTGTTATCGTTCTATTACATTTCTTCTGTTGGTATGATTGTATGGCGTGGGATGATAGAAATCAGAAAACAATCAGCATTATCCGCGTAACTTTTGGAATAATATGCGTATTGCCATTATCACCAACTCTCGCATTCCTTCTCTGACAGCCAATTCCATCCAAGCCATGAAGGTTTGCCAGGCCCTGGCACAACTCGGACATGACATCCGCCTGTACGCTCCGCGCGAGACTGAACCTGCCACCTGGGATGAACTGGCATCACATTATGGTCTATCAACGCAATTTGAGATTGAGTGGCTGCCTTCGTTGAGGGCGTTGAAACGATATGATTTCACTTTACATTCGATTTTTGCTACCTGCAAATTCAAAGCGGACATAGTCTATACCTGGCTGCTCAACCCGGCGGTTGTGGCGTTGTGGTTGGGTTGGCCAGTGATTTTGGAAATTCATGCGGAAATAACTGGTAACCTTGGCCCGTGGTTGATGCGCCGCTTTTGGCGTTCGTCCACACGCAAACGGTTGTTGGTAACGACCCGTCCGCTGAGGGAGGCTGTCGAAACGGTAGCAGGCCTGACGTTTCCTGAAGATGCGATACAGATCGCTCCCAACGGTGTAGACCTTTCGCAATATGAGTCCTTGCTAGATGCGCCAGAAGCCCGTCGACAGCTTGGGCTTGGAAATAAACCGACGGTCGGTTTTACTGGTCATATCTATCCCGGACGTGGTGCAGATCTGTTGTTTGAGTTGGCTAAACGCATGCAGGATATCAATTTCCTGTGGGTAGGGGGGACACCAGATGAAGTTTCTTACTGGCGCGATCAACTATCGGAAGCGGGTGCTTCGAACGTAACCATGACCGGCTTCGTAGAAAATAGCAGATTGCCACTTTACCAATCTGCCGCAGATGTGTTACTGATGCCTTATGGTCGTTCGATTTCAGCTTCAAGCGGGCAAGACATTGCCAAAGTGATTAACCCGATGAAAATGTTTGATTATATGGCTTCGGGACGCGCGATTGTCTCGGCAGATTTACCGGTTATTCGCGAAGTATTGAATGAGGACAATGCTGTTTTTTGTGATTCGGGCAATGTGGGTGTCTGGGAAGGGGCACTACGCAAACTTTTGACTAATGAACCTCATAGATTGTCATTAGGAGTACAAGCTCGTGAAGATGTGTCTGGGTATACTTGGATCACCCGCACAAAACGCGCGCTGAACGGTTTTTAAAAATGAAACCATTAATATCTCGTAATTTGCTTTGGATCATTCCAGTTAGTTTTTTGTTGGGGGCAACATTATCTTCCATTCAGCCAGGTAATTGGCTAAAGGGTTGGTTGTCTTTCTCTGTACTGTTATTAGTAGCCTTTTTGCTTTTTATTTACCTTTATCGCTGGGCTGGTAGCGGACGCACCCTAGGATGGATGATTGGGCTTGCTTTTTCGCTGCGGCTTATCACTGGTGTGGGCACTTATCTTGCATTGCCCATCGACGGTTATGATGAACCAGATGACCGCGCCGGATTCTTTTTCACTGACGCCCACCGGCGTGACGATCAGGCTTGGGAGTTGGCAGATTCCGATAAACCGATACTTTCCGCTTTCAATAAAACCTATCACACTGATCAATATGGTGGTTTATTGGCTTTTATTTCATTAGCGTACCGCATCTTCTCACCAGACGCTCACCGTGTAATTTTGCCCTTTCTATTGTCAGGGATTATTGCTACATTAGGAATACCCTTATTCTGGCGCGCGACGCGATTGTCCTTTGGCGATCAGATAGCGCTGGTTGCTGGCTGGATTCTCGTACTTTATCCTGAAAGCTTATTTTTGGGTGGGGCAGCGATGCGTGAGCCATATCTAATCACATTTGGCGCAATGACTCTTTGGGGTTTAGTAGATTGGCAATT
The DNA here is from genome assembly GCA_964500655.1 of uncultured Anaerolineaceae bacterium. GTDB lineage: Bacteria > Chloroflexota > Anaerolineae > Anaerolineales > Villigracilaceae > JAABUE01. Next base: position 2,490 of record CAZCPP010000307.1, read on the forward strand.
TCACCACTCTCGTACCGCTTATCCATGGCTTAGCCTTGGCTTGGTTGGCATGTTATTGGTTTCACCGGGAGTAGCTTTAATTACGCTGATCATTTTAGCTGGCTGGTGGTGGATAACGCGCGAAGACAGTCGTTTTTCGTGGGTCTCGTTCTTCGCCATTGCGTTGGTATTTATCGTTGGGCTGACGTTACTGACCTGGGCACTTAACCGTCAGGGTAATTTTGGCGGCGGGCCGCTGGGCGTGATTGGAGAGTGGTTCAACAGGGCTGTCAAGTGGGATGTCTATCAACTAGAGCGCGGTTCTGGTTGGGTGCAAAAACTCTTCGACGAAATTCCCGAATGGCTACGGCTTCCCTTTGTAACGATCTACGGTATTTTCCAACCTGTCCTTCCCGCTGCTTTCATTGAGCCCACCACTCTTACCTGGCGCATAATTGGCATTTCGCGTGCGCTTGGCTGGTACCTGCTTTGGCCGCTGCTTCTATACGCTTTCATCGCCGCATGGAAAAATGACCAGCCAAGTAAGCGCTACTTGTGGTTATGGATCACCGTCATATCGTGGATGTGGATCGTTCTGACCGCTTTACGCGGCGGCGGTGATCAATGGGACAATCCGCGTTACCGGGGGATCTTGCTTCTCTGGCAGGCTCTCGCAGCTGGCTACGCCATAGCTCGCTTCCGTTTGCGAACTGATTCGTGGCTAATTCGTATCTTCATTGTTGAAGGGATATTCCTGATATTCTTCACCCAATGGTACCTGAGTCGCTACTTCCACATCGGGGGGCAAATCCCATTCGGCTGGATGGTCAGTTTGATCACCGGGATCAGTCTCATTGTCCTGTTGGGAGGCGAGTGGTTGGATCACCGTCGTAAAAAGGACTCTGCTGCTTGACGTCATTTAGGGAAGGTTTATAATTCAGGCCTTGAATTTTGCTTGAGGAGAAAAAATGCCCACTGCTCTCATCACAGGAATTACCGGACAAGATGGTTCCTATCTTGCCGAATCGCTACTTACAAAAGGCTATACAGTTATCGGGGTGGCGCGTCGTTCCAGCACTGTAACATCTGAACGCATCAATCACCTGCTAGACGACATCACTGTAGTACAGGGAGATTTGCAGGATCAGGGTTCGCTTTTAGCTTTGCTGGAGGAGTATGAACCAACAGAGATTTATAATTTGGCAGCACAATCTTTTGTGCCGACATCCTGGAGCCAACCAGCTCTAACGGGAGATGTCACGGCTCTGGGCGTGACGCGAATATTGGAAGCCATCCGATTTGTGAACCCAAAGATCAGATTTTATCAGGCTTCTTCAAGCGAAATGTTTGGTAAAGTACTCGAAGTGCCACAGAAAGAAACCACACCTTTCTACCCGCGCAGCCCATATGGTGTCGCAAAAGTGTATGGACATTGGATCACCGTAAACTACCGGGAATCATTTAATATATTCGCCGCATCGGGAATATTGTTCAATCACGAAAGCCCACGACGTGGATTGGAGTTTGTGACCCGCAAGATCACTGATGGTGTGGTGCGCATCAAGCTTGGTATACAGAAGGAGTTACGCCTGGGCAATCTTGAATCCCGCCGAGATTGGGGCTTTGCAGGCGACTATGTTGAAGCAATGTGGATGATGCTGCAATTTGGTGAACCGGATACATTTGTGATTGGCACAGGCGAGACACATTCCGTACGTGAGTTTTGCGAGATCGCATTTGGACGTGTAGATCTGAATTACGATGAATATGTTGTCAAAGATGAGCGCTTTTATCGGCCGGCCGAAGTGGATTTGCTAATCTCTGATCCCTCGAAAGCACGCTCCGCGTTGAATTGGGAACCGGACGTCAGTTTCAAGGAATTAGTCACCATGATGGTTGATGCTGACATGGAACGTTTATCTTCCAATTTACAATAAAAATTCATGCCAAATATATCTCTCATTATTCCTGTCTATAACGAAGAGGAAAATCTTCTCTTTTTGTTTGATGCCATTTTCAAGGCACTTGAACCTCTTTCCCAAACCTGGGAAGTTGTTTTGGTCGATGACGGTAGTGATGATGACAGCCTGGAAGTGTTGGTCCAATTCGCAGAAAAAGATCCTGAGCGTATCCGCGTAGTCTCTTTCCGCCGCAACTTTGGCCAGACGGCTGCAATTGTAGCCGGTTTGGATTATGCCAAGGGTGAGATCATCGTGTTGTTAGATGCTGACATGCAAAACGATCCCGCTGATATTCCCATGCTACTTGAAAAGCTGGATGAAGGATATGATCTGGTCAGCGGCTGGCGCAAACGTCGTAAAGACGCCTATATCACTCGTACGCTACCATCAAACCTGGCCAATATGCTCATTTCGCGTACGACAGGTGTGAACCTGCATGATTATGGTTGTACACTGAAAGCCTATCGCCGCGAAGTGTTAGAGGGTTTTCGTTTATATGGTGAAATGCACCGCTTTATCCCAGTCTTTGCAAACTCAGTGGGTGCCAAGATAACCGAGGTTCAGGTTAATCATCGGCCCCGAAAGTTTGGTAAAACCAAGTATGGATTGGAACGTACCGTCAAAGTGCTTCTTGACCTGTTTACGGTCAA
>CAZCPP010000308.1:0-5078 GCA_964500655.1 uncultured Anaerolineaceae bacterium
GCTCACCCCAACAAGGTTTTTGACCTGATTTTGCTACTTTAAGAAAGCCCTGGGATGACGATTATTGAGTTGGAGTTGGAATTACTGGTGTAAGAGTAGGTGGGATGAAGTTCAGCTTGGGTGTAGGTACTGGCTCAATGGAAAAACCATCTTCGCCACGAAAGGTGAAATAGGTCACCTGGCCGGGGAAAATCTCGACCCAGAATCTATATTTTTTTTCATCATATTCCAATGAAACCTTATATATCCCAGCGGGCAGGTCGCTCAAGACCATATTCTCGTTGTAGTAAGGGTCAGGGTTGGTTGCGCCGCCGCCGTAGGTCCACACGGTGCGTAGCGGTTTGCCTTCTGATTCCGGGCGAATTTCTACTTTATAACGGCGTAAAATTTTCCCCTTCTCATCTGTGAGACGCCCGGCCAGCACACCCCATCCATGCGGTGGCGACATCCACAGTTCGGGATTGTAAGTGTGATGGAAAGTATTTTCTCCCAGCCGCACTTCAAAATGTAAGTGTGGACCGGTGGTTTGGCCAGTATCTCCTACGAAACCAATCACTTCACCCGTGTCCACCCATTGACCATGTGAAACGTTAATCGCTTCCATATGTGCGTAAACTGTAAAAAGCTGTTTCCCACGGTAACCAAAATCATGGCGAATGGCTACCGATTTCCCATATGGATCATCCGTGTTAAGTGGTGCTTCGGTGAACAAGCCCCAGCCCGCCCAGATAACTGTTCCGGGACCGGCAGCTAATATGGGTGTGCCCCTATCATCGGGAATATCCACGCCAGAGTGGACGATATCTCCAAAGAAGATGCCGCCATAACGGTACTGTGCCAGCGGCCAGTTGACATTAGCTGCGCTAATGGGACGGGTGAAATAGAAATGGTCATATGGGGATACTGCCCAAGGGACTGGATATAACGGGGGGCGCCAGCCAGAGATCGGCTCCGAGCCGGGTGTTGGCAGATCAAAGCGCAGCGCTGGAGGAGTAGAGGTCACCTCGTTCGGGACCTGGTCCTGTTGACCATTATCAAAAGCGACCACTGGCGTTGCCCCCCCTCCGAATGCTGTACAGGCGGAAAGTACCATGGCCAGGAAAATCACTGCTGTTAATATGTTATTGCGAGAAGCCCCACTGGCCGTTCGACCCTCGTTTCGCTCGCAACCCCGCCGTACGTTGGCGGGGGAATGACAATCTGAAATTGTTTTTTTCATGGTGTAGGCGAAGGGGCAAGTGTACTTGTCGGTGATGGTGGAGGAATTGTAGGAGTAGCGGTTGACTTGGGTTTACGCGTGGGATAAGGAGTCCGTGTGGGACGAGGCGTACGTGTAGGAGTAGGGCTGGGCGGTTGGATGTGGGTGGGTGTTACCAGTACATCTTTTGGGTAAATTTCTAGCATAGCGCTGTACCAGTCCAAGCCGTCGGTCAGTGCAAATTCGGTGAAGCGCGCACCGCTGTAAAACGTTCGCCAGTTAGGCAGGGCCGGAACGCGTTCCCAACCATATTGGAGTGCCAGAGTGGTGAAATCGAGCCAGTACCCGGGAGGCACAGCTCCATATTTTCCACCCTGCTCGTATGAGCGAGGATCAAGATCGTAGCGGGCAGCCAATTCCCAGGGCGGATCGTGAAGCGGTTCACCTTGTGTTCCATCTTGATTCAGGGTCCGCAAGTAAAGTTGCCAATACGTTTGGGAGCCATAATCCTGACGGGTAGCGACCATCCATCCAGCGTTGCTCATGAGCGGATTTAGCGCGAAGGCGCGACCGGTGTACAACCAGTCTTCACCCAGGCCAGGATCCAAAACAGATGTCAACGGTACAAAAGCGTTACTTAATCCGGCTAAGGCATCCCAACCCGCTTCATCGATCACGCGTTGGCGAAGCGCATTGAAAGATTCATCTACTAAATCATGTAGTTGTGGATAGGGCGCCTGAACATCAACCAGGGTGTTGATTGTATAACGCTGGGATGGGCCCTCTGCAAATTGCGTGACGGCCGCGGTCCATTGAGAAGCAGGCGTTTGCGCAGCAGCTTCAGCGTACGTTTCCGGGAAGGGATCAGGGTAGACCATATTCGGCCATGCCAAACCGCGCACAGTACCGGGCAGCGGGGTTGGTTGGAGTAGCAGCTCACCAGTGATTGTGTAGGAAGCCAGATATTCCTGATTGGGGCCGTGAAATATAGCCATCAAACGGTCGCCGGTAGAGTTCCAGGCCGGCCAATCGCCGTCACCGACCCAGATTGCCGGTCGTTTGGGTTGCGCAGCATTCCAAACGTAGATGCCACTAAAGCCGATGTTCTGTGCTGCCGCGGCCCAAGCCAATTTACTTCCGTCACGCGTCCAGATGGGATGACTTTCAGCAAAGTGTGGTGTACGGCTGATATTTGTATAACGTTCCTGACCGGTTTTATCCAGGTCGGCCAACCAGACATCACTATCGCCACCGCGATTGGAGACGAAGGCGATCCGCCGTCCATCTGGCGCCCAGGCAGGGGAGTGATCGTTGGAGGCTTCATTTGTCATTGGAATAACTTCTTGATCTGCATCGGTAAGTGAAACAACGGCAACTTCCAGGTTTTCGTTGAGATAAAGCTCGCAGGCCAGCCACTGATTATCAGGCGACCATGAGGGCGCGGATTCATATTCCGGAGTATTTGTTATACGCGTGATTTCGCCGCTCTCCAAGCTCAGTACGTACAGATCCCAGTTGCCGGCGCGGTTGGAGGCAAAGGCCACCTTAGCGCCATCCGGACTGAGCGCAGGGCTGACATCGTCCCACTCACCGTATGTCAGACGGGTGAGCGGTAGTTGGCCCGGAATGAAGTAAAACAAATGCGCGTAGCCGTTCTCTTCGAGGGAAAGCAAGACCACATCCTGCGCATTTGGGATGGGAGTCGGGGTTGCCGTTCCGGTTAGTTTTGCCGTTCCGGTTGGGGTTTCAGTGGGTCCACCAATCGGTTGTGTACAACCAACCATGAAGGCAGCGAGCAAGACGAACGGGATCAATCTTCGGGTGATTTGAGTATCCATTATGCGGGATCAAGTTTGGGGTAGTGTGAAGCGCACTGTCACAGGATCGGCTTCCGGACCATCCGGGTAGAAAAGCCGGGATTCCAGATCTAGCGGGCCATCTGCGGGTTCTGTCCGCAGGTGCAGGGTAAATTCTAATTTGAAGTTCATCGGCTCGACGAAACTGACGCTGGAGATTTCCTGATCGTCAGCATCGGTAAGCGTGAATTCCAGGTGCGGGCGTTTCTCAAAGTAACTCATCTCGATATTGACGCGCACTCGCCGACCATCTTCGTAAGGCTCAGCGGTTAGGGAGAGAATCTTGGTCTGCTCCGGTGGGGTGCGTTCCAGATTGTCTTCTGTGAAGAAGAAATCCATGCTGAGATCGTTCTTGTTTTCGTCGTCTGGGGTTGGGGTTGAATTTTCTAATTTACTCATGGTTTACTCGTCAAAAAGAAAGGTTTGTTCGACGTAGTGACGAATACTCTTGCGTTTTAGACGTTCTTCAATCCAATGTTGTAGATAGGCAGCTTTGTATTCGATAGGTTTTCCGCTGGAAAGCTCATGCAGTGGATAGTTCAGATGTAACGCGCGTGGAGAGACAGTAAAGCGGGTGATTCCTGTTGGCAGCATACAACCTTGCCCAGCTAGATATAGTATCGAAGGAATATCAAAGCGCGGGAAGATGATTAAGGCGGTTAAATCGGAATAAGTACTCTTGAATGCTTCTACCAATATCTGGCTGGTACGGTCGAGTGATGCGCTTTCTTTGTAGCTGTCAACGATACCATGTATAGCGTTTACTTTATCGATCAATTCTACCGGAGTGTATGCCAGATAAATGCTCCCATCAGGTAAACGAATTTGAGCGGGAATTGTTTCTGGCGGGTCAAATGATTTTTGCGGATCAATCTTTTTCAGGTGAATGGCTTTCACTTTACGAACAGCTTTGATCAAACGCTGGGCTTCCATACCCCATACAACGTGATTCCAGGTTTGTAGGACCACATTCTTATCGTCCGACTGTGCTACCTGTGCCACAATGTGTGGAAATTCCATTTCGCGTAACGATGTCACACGATTGGGGCCATCCAATACCATATAGCGGTTGGAACCGTCGGGTAGTGGCATTACGATAGGTGGATTGCGTAAAATGCCCTGCGCACGCAACTTTGCCACCAGCGGCAGGGTGCGTTGCATATCGTGATCCTCGTGCAAAATCAATTGATCAAGGGGTAGAATTTCAAAAACAGGTAAATTGGGAATCATTTGAATTTTATGCCGATAAGATAGTGGAGCATACCATTAAATCCCCAAACGTTTCAATGTATCTATGAAGTCATTTGGGGGATCACTGGAAAAGTTGATGCGTTTCCCGGTATCGGGATGAAGGATCGTGAGCGAACAAGCATGTAAGGCCGGACGTGCGATCGAATCTGTTTCCCCAGCACCATATAATCTGTCAGCTAGAATTGGAAACCCTAATGCGGACAGATGTACGCGAATCTGATGCGTACGCCCCGTTTTGGGGTACGCTTCAACCAGGGCTTCATTTAGCCCACGTTTGAGGACCTTGAATTCCGTTTCCGAGTTTTTTCCCCGTTTACGAACTACAATGGTGCGGTGCTGGCGGCCGACATTGGTCTGCAGCATGTGACGGGCAGTGCGCTCATCCCAGGGTGGGAGGCCTTCCACAATTGCCTGATAAACTTTTTCAACTTCCCGCTGTTCGAACTGGCGGTTGAGAACGCGGTGAGCTTCGGCCGTGCGCGCGAAGACCATCACACCGCTGGTGACCTTGTCCAGGCGATGGACCACCCAGATTTTTCCAAACTTTTCTTCCAAATTCTGACGCAAGTAGGGTGTCTCTGGTTCCCAGCCATCCGGCAAGACGGGTAATCCGGCGGGTTTATCGACTACGATGAGGAATTTATCCTGGTGCAGGATTGAGAGCATAAGGTAATTAAACCACAAGAAAAACCCCGAGACTGTCATGACAGTCTCGGGGGTAGGGCAATCGCATCTAAATAGTGATGAAGTGGTTATTCAATTGGAGGATAGCC
>CAZCPP010000309.1:0-5073 GCA_964500655.1 uncultured Anaerolineaceae bacterium
CATACACCTATCTTAATCGCTTTCAATCGAAAATGCGTAACTACAGTTACTTAATCGTATGTAGACACTTAGTCTGCAGGAGTTCGCAACTTAGCGGATTGTTCCGTCTTTGACAAAACCGGATCACGCAAATCAAATCTAAACCGCTCAAAGATGTCGGCGTACAAATCGATGATCTGCTGGCGGGTGAAGCCCATTTCCTCGTAGGAGTAGACGTGGTCGCTTTTATAGGCCAGTGTCTCCGCAACGGCTTCGGTCACGATCCTCTCTAAGGCCGGTTGTTCGGGGTAGCCGAATTGTTCGTAGAAACCCCGGATGGTTCCTTCCGGGTTTTGGATCAGTTGATCGTATTCCAGGATCAGGTGATGGGTAGAAGGATGCGAGTCCAGGAATTTCAGTGGGTGACGGTACCAGTGTTGGGTGAAATCAAGAATTTCATCGATATAAAGATATCCCTCTCCCGGGTCAGTAAACTGGCGGCGGGCATAATTGATCCACGAGACGGTGGAGGGCAGCATATCTAAAGGGTTGCGAACCAGATAGATGATGCGCGCATCCGGGAAGAATTCGGCCAGGGTTTCGATCTTCGGGCAGAAGGCCGGGTTTTTGGCGACGAAATACTTTTTGCCCGTCGCGTATAGGTGCCGTTGCAACATGGACTTATAGAAACCCATAATGCGGTGCTTATGTTTTGTGGAAAGTGCCTCATCGAAGTGCTGATAGTTGGGCAGCTCATCCATGAATGGGAATAGGAAACTGACGAAAAAGCCATCCCAGTTTTGCAAGTGGATATTTTCATCTTCTTCGGGTTTGAAGAACGAGATCGGGTGAATGCGGATCTTGCCCAGGGTGCTGCGATCAAAGGCGTACAGTAAGCGATGCAGGTAACCGCCTAATTTGTAATCTATGCGTGAAATCCATTGGGTTATTTTCTTCTGAGTAACAGAAGGAGCCAGGTAGATATCCCATATCTTCAAGCTGGTGAAATTGTCGTCGCGCGAAAGCAGACGGTGTAAGAAAGTTGAACCGCTTCGGAAATTCCCCAGAATAAAGAGCGGTTGATCGACTAGTTGAGTTTTGTGACCCGGGAAGAAAATATCATCCAGGAAGAAACTGAACCAGTGTGCCAACCCGCCCAGTGGCCAGACCAAATAAAACAGTACGATAAATGTCAATCTTTTTCGAGACCAACAGGCGTGTGTACCTTTCCATTTGAAGAACGAGCGATAGAACATGCGCCAGAACAGGCGGAAGTTGTAAGACATCAGTGAGTGGAGTTCCTTCATTAAAGTGGTATAGAAAAAGGCCAAACGGCCTGGCCTATTCTAACAGATTTTAGCGAACTAAATTTCCTCCAAATGCAACTCGACCTGCCCCATTTGGTTGATACATGATGTGGACATTGGTGTCTGGTCGATTTAAAACTTTTGCAATCGCTTGAGTCAATTGTGTGATCTCGTTCTGTAACGCGTTTCCTTCCGGGACCCGGGATTTAAGTACAGTTACAAAGACGGGCTGCAAACCCGCAAGCTTACCATGATCTTCAGCGTATTGCGTTGACGGGATGATCCGCAGCTTGACCCAAACCGTACCCTGCGGTGAACCGAAGACCTGTGCAACTGCGTCGGCGAGGGATTGTGTCAGGTCGGCTGGCAGTTTATTCTCCGGGTCAGAAGCGGCAATTTCTATATCCAGGATCGGCATGCTGGTTATGCAATCTTCTTTTTCTGGGGTTTGCGTACTGGCTTTGCAGGTTTACGTGCATCCTGGTAACTAAGCCAGGCTGTGCCCATCCCAGCTGCTGTAACCAAAACACCGATTACCCACCCCACTGTAGGAACAGATCGCAGTATTACATAAACCAGAGCCCCTATCAAGATGGCAAGAATTTTTATCCAAATTTTCGATTCCAATTTGCTGAGCATCCAGGTGAAGACAACGTAGATGAAGATGATTTTTGTACCGTATACAATGAATAGCCACAGGGCCGTCAACCCCAGTGCCAACAAGGAATAAGAAATTATCCACAGTACGATGGATAACTGCCACAATTGTAGGTAATTTAAGGCTAAGCCAATAGAGAAAAATAAAGCGGCTATTAATATGCCCACAACAAATAAATTAACTGAGATAACAAAGGCAACCAAACCGATCCCGGTTGTCTTCCAGGGTTGCTTGAGTAAGGGTGATTTTGTTTGCTCCAATTTTTGGGGTGCCAACCAGATTGCAAGCAAGCCAAACAAAGACAAGGTAATCCACTCGCGCGCCAGACCGATACCCCAAGTATTCCAATCGAAGACGGCTTGAGTTTCAATATTGAATGGATGAATCCGAGCACGTATTCGAGGAAATATACGAGAGCTGTTCGTATTTGTATCAGATTCGGGTGCTGCTTGGGGCAACTCAAAATGCAGCTTTAAAGTTAGTTCTTCGAAGCCTAACAAGGTCATCAGACCGTTATATAACTGGATCGGTCCAATGGCGGTATGCAAGTCACGCCCGACACTGCCGTTGAGGCCAGCATCCAAACCCAATGCGAACAAGTCGCGCTTTATGGCCGTATCCGTTTCACTTACCATACCCACAGAGAGCACGTACAAATCGCGACCCAGATCTGCGCCGGTACCAAGCTCCAGAGTCAACCCAAGCGCATAAACCCCACCGCTTACACCTCCACTAATGCCAATGTTCTGGCCGATCAATATCAAGCTGCCATTCACATCCCCGTTTATTTGAATTTGGTTTCCAAAAATAAATACATTGCCATTGACCGTACCGTCGATGAGTACATTTTGACCAACGAGAAGGATATCCTGATCAATGGTTTTGCCAGTCGGGACTGTGTCGCCGTAAACAATTCCTTGGGCGTGAACCGGGGTTGGAACCCCAAAAACCAACAGTAGTGAGAGTACCAGGAGGATAAACTTTGTAGTATTTTTTTTCATGTGTTTCTCCTTAGGGCGCGGGGAATGATATCAGCGCCTGCCAGGTTTGAGGCCCGACAATGCCATCCACGTCCAGGTTATATTTTTCCTGAAATTGTTGCACTGTCAGATTGGTCTGGGGGCCAAAGTCGCTGTCCAAGGCGATGCTGTATTCGTATTTGTTTATTAGTAAGTACTGAACTGCGAAAACATGATCGCCATTATCGCCCATCTGCACCCAGGCTTCTTCGATCAATGCAGGCCAGGTCTCTTCTCCCCCGACCACGCCGTCTGTGTCTAATCCCTGCTCAGTCTGGAAGGCAATCACCGCTTCGCGGGTTTCAGGTCCATACTGACCGTCTACGGTTGTCGCGTGTCCGTGGAAGCGAAGTAGATATTGTAGGGCGAATACTTCCGGGCCCTGTGCACCTTCCTGCAAAACCAGCCAATCTGACGTATCTGAGGCCGATGGAGCCGCTGGAGGTGGGGCTTCTGGTATCGTAGGGCTGTCTGGCTCCATGGGAGTTGCAGTTGGACTCGACCCTGTTTGACCCCCCTCTTGCCCTGACTCAAAAGCACCCATGTCAGGAGCAGCGCCCTGGTGGGGTTCTCCAAGGTCTTCTCCCGCGTCAATACAGGGTGAATTGGAGCGAAGATGAACATCAGGCACCTTGACATCTACAAATTCTGGGTCCCTGGAGATATTTCCGGTCTGAAAGGCTCCACGATTAATCTGACCCGGTGTGTACTCTTCGCCCTGATTTTCGACGGCAAGTTCTGAGCCAGGCGGTATACTCCAATTATTATGCGTGGCGACTACCTTCCATGTATTGTTTCCCCTGATACCCAGGGCCGCCCCCCATACATCTCCATTGGGGTCGTTATTGTAGGCGATATTATTCTTGAAAACCAACAAATTATCGCCGGGCGTGCCGTAGATACCAAGCTCTTCTTCGACCCAGAACCCGGAGTCTGAGTTTTCTATCGACACGTTGTTATACCACTCAACGTGCCAGCAGCCTTCGTAACACCAAAAGCCGGATATTGCACCTTGTCCAGCCCAGGCGGCGCCGTTGCGCCAGGCGACATTGTTGCGGTAAACAACGTGATGCGAATCGGAATTAATGGCAAAACCGGCCATCCCATTATCATAGGAAAAGTTGCGTTCGAAGGTTACATTGTAAGACAACTCCCCATATTTCGGCCAGTCGGTAACATCGAAGCCGTGTATAGTGTTATGGTAAGCTACGCTGTCGCTCACCGTGATATCGTGCCCCTGATTGATCCCTAGCCCGTGCCCCTCATCGCCCGTGTGGTTATAAAAACGAGAATTGCGCACGATGCCGTTTGCAGCTGATAATTCCCCATCGTCGGATCCAGAGATATTTATTCCATAGAAAGCATTATCATAAGCTTCTACATTTTCCACCACAAAACCGTCCACCGCGGCCAGATCAATTCCCGACCAACCGTTGTTGTGCAGGATACAATCCCGGATGGTGAGGTCTTCGAAGGGATCAGTCGTCTCTTCATCAGTATAGATCCCGCTCCAGGGCATATTGCGAATGGTTAACCCCTGGATGACGAAATGATCCCGTCCTGCGATGATCCCAACGCCAGGAATGTATTCACCCGTGCTCCCCGAGCCGTCAATGATGACCTCTTCCGATAGATAATTTGTGATCGTAATGGGTGCACCTGGGGCTCCAGAATGGGCAAAATAGATGCCCGACTCGTAATATGTCCCTGCCCGAATGTAGGTAACATCTCCCGCTGTCATTGTACTTGCTGCGTTTTGAATGGTTAACCAGGGACCATCTTGCCCACCCTGGTAGGTGGGATAGAGACCATTATTTTCATCGTTGGCACCTTTTTCATTTACTGTAACATAGTACTCATTACCGCTGGTTGGGATAGAGGGTTTAGCAGGTTGCGAAGCGATCATTGGTGTAGGGTTCGCTGTTTCAGCGCTACAAGCCATAATTATATTACCCACCAAGAATAAAACAACAATTTTAAGTATCGCCTTGTTCATTTCTTCATCCTTAACTAAAAACAGAAGCAGATCTATTGTAACCTGCTTCTTTTTATCTTTTACCCGGATTCTACGCCGCCGAATCGGTCAAGGAGATGCCTTTGAAAAAAAAGC
>CAZCPP010000310.1:0-5056 GCA_964500655.1 uncultured Anaerolineaceae bacterium
AAGAATGCCATCTTTCCGCTTATCCGTCAAACTATATTTGCTAAACTACTAGCAATGAAATCCAAAATGGCATTTTACTATTCCACGCTAGCCCATCCGATGATTTGCAATACTTATTAGAAACGGTTGAAAATGGAAGAGCCAGGTTGGCTACAATACCTGAAATTAACCAGCGTCTTGGTGAAGTCAAATCACCAATTATCCTTTGTGGCCACAGTCACATACCCAGAGTTGTGAAAATGCCCACAGGTCAATTGATCGTCAATCCAGGTAGCGTGGGCTTACCAGCCTATGCTGATGTTGAGCCAGAACCGCACATTATGGAAACTGGTTCCCCACATGCCCGATATGCCATATTAGAACGCCAAGCTGAAAAATGGAATGTGGAGTTGATTGTGGTACCTTATGATCATCAAAAGGCAGCGGAACAAGCGCGTAAAAATGGCCGCAGCGATTGGGAGATCGGTCTCAAATATGGGTTTATGAGTATATAGAAAAATTATGTTTTTATTTTATCTCCTAAACTAAACATGAATATCCAAGATGCATACAATCAATGGGCTGAGACTTACGATTCAGATATAAATTTTACGCGTGATCTCGATCAAAAAGTCACCCAGATCATATTTGAAGGTCAACGTTTCAACTCGATTCTGGAACTTGGATGTGGGACGGGCAAGAATACTAGGCTCCTCGCTCAAATTGGACAATATATTCATGCAGTCGACTTTTCACAGGGTATGATTGAAAAGGCTAAGAGAAAAATCCAAGCTTCCAATGTACGATATTCGATGGCTGACATTACGAATAGGTGGCCATGTAACGATCAATCGTACGATCTAATCGTATGTAATCTTGTTTTGGAACACATTGAAGAACTTAGCTGCGTATTCCCAGAAGTATACCGAACCTTGAAATTGGAAGGGTGGTTTTTTGTTTGCGAACTTCACCCCTTCAAACAATATCAAGGCAAGCAGGCCACATTCCGTAAAGGCAATCGAGTAACCAAAATACCAGCTTTCGTGCATCATTTATCAGATTATCTTGAAGCTGCAATAAGCAATAAGTTAGAATTACTGGAATTAAAAGAATGGTGGCACGCAGAAGATCAAGGGGAAACCCCGAGACTTGTGTCCTTCATATTTATGAAGTGAGTGAAAAGATGAGAAAAGCAACTAAAACTGTCGCAACCTGGTTCGGTGTTGTGGCCGGAATTGCTGGCGTGGAGCACGGCTATTTCGAGATTCTCCAAGGGAACATAAAGCCAGACGGCCTGCTGATCGCCTCGATAGGGGCGCCATGTGTTCCAGAAGAAGTTTGGAACGCCTGTGAGCCCGCGATGACGGTCATTCCTAATTTCTTCATCACTGGCATTATGGCAATCATTATCGGGCTGCTGGTAGTTATTTGGTCCGCGGCTATTATTCATCGGGAGCATGGTGGCTTGGTTTTAATCCTATTATCTACTGCTTTGTTGCTATTTGGTGGCGGTCTTTTTCCACCCTTGATCGGCATCGTTGGCGGGATTGCCGGAACGAAGATCAACAAAACCATAGACGCTATACTAGTAGGCAACACGTGGCGCTTATTCGCCCGGTTGTGGCCCTGGCCGTTGATTGTCTTCCTGGTGTGGGTTTGGGGACAATTCCCGGTCGGCTATTTCTTCAACGAATTTCTACAAAGTATCATGGGGTTTGGAGTAATCTTGATCCTGCTGATGTTACCATTATCAGTTATCAGTGCTTATGCCCGGGACCTGCAGAGCACATTGACTGAGGAAATAGACCCAAGTTCATGAAGGTGTTGCTATGAGTATCAAAGGTAATATTTTCCTTGCTTTCCTGATAAATTTGTCCGCCTACGGGGTGAAATATTTGGCCTATAATTTTCTATCCGCAACGGTGTTGTTGACCTTTGGGGCTTTGATGACCACTTATTTGACTCTTTTCGGTCCAGAGATGCCCTGGTTGCAATATCTTTCGGTTATCATCCCCATTGATGGCAACGGAAATGCGTTGCTGGATGAAAGTCACATCTTGCGTGTCTTTACACCTGTGGCCTTGGGACTACTAGCGGCATCTATTGTGGGACGGGGTTTGAAGCGCGTTCTAAAACGGCTATTTCGATCTAAAGCAGATGTTGAACCCGGCGAGGTAGATACACGCCCAACGTGGGGCCCAGTCTCAAGCGCTAAAAAACATTTATTGATCAATGGTCTGATGATCAATGTTATTTACCTGGTTTTGATCATCGTACTGCCTTTTGCCAAACTATCTGAAGGCAGCAACCTGGTGAGCATGTATACCATTTTCATTATTTTCTATCTGATCGCAATGGTATCGATGGCGATTTACGTGGTCATCGATACACTTTCAGAATGGATCTTGCGTTGGGGGGCTTCAAATATTAATACTTAGAAAATGGATAAATTTTGAAGGATGTAAATCAAATGAATTGGAAATTATTGTTATCTGCCCTGACTGTTTATGTAATCATGTGTTTGCTATTATTTATTTTTCAGCGCAAATTACTCTATTTACCAAATGGAATCCCCTTGTCGGAGGAACGTGCAATCGATGCAGGTTTGCGCTATTGGCCCGCGTATGATCATTTTCAAGGCTTTATTAATCTAGGGGAACCGGTTGATGCAGGGGGTACGATCATCGTTTTCCATGGCAATGCAGGTGCAGCCTATCACCGATACTACTATGCCAAAGCGCTTGTAAATCGAAATTTACGAGTTATTTTGGCTGAATATCCCGGTTATGGCGGTCGTACAGGGGGACTCAGTGAAGATGTTTTTGTAGATGATGCGCTTGAAACGATTAGGCTGGCCCATCAAGAGTATGGGGAACCGCTGTACCTGTGGGGTGAGTCCCTCGGGGCCGGCGTAGCTTCCAGCGCTATTCGCAAAACTGACATTCCCATTAAAGGAGTGGTCATGTTCACACCTTGGGACACATTGCCGAACTTGGCCCAAACACATTACTGGTACCTTCCGGCACGTTGGCTGGTTCTGGACAAATACGACAATGTTGAAAATCTGCTTGGATATGAAGGCAATATCGCCATCGTGCTGGCTGGAAACGATGAGGTTGTCCCGGCGAAGCACGGAAAGAGGTTGTATGATTCAATTACGGGAACCAAGAAGCTCTGGCTGTTCGAAGGCACGAGGCACAATGAGATGCCCATTGATCCAGATCTTCCCTGGTGGGGGGAAGTCGTGGAATTTATCTCGCAGTAAGCCAAATCTGTGTATCACGATCAAACAACAAATTTCCCATCTTTGTAGAAAACTTCCCCATCGGCGCGCATTTCAGTGTCCTGCCGGGCGTCGGTGATCAGATCCCAGTGGATGGCCGACTGGTTGACTCCACCTGCTTCAGCAAAACCCTTGCCAATAGCCAGGTGGAAGCTGCCACCAATTTTCTCGTCGTAGAGGATGTTGCGTGTAAAACGTGTGATGCCCGTATTGGTACCGATCCCCAGCTCTCCCAGGCGGCGTGCACCTTCATCTGCGTCCAACATTTTGTGCAAGAATTCTTCGTTCTTCTCTGCGCTGGCTTTAACCACCCGCCCGCCTTCGAACTCCAGGCGTACCCCTTCAACCACCACGCTCTGATAAACGGCCGGATAGCTGAACTGTACCCAACCTTCGACTGAATCTTCAACCGGACTGGTGAAGATTTCACCGCTGGGCATATTAACGTCGCCAGCTGAGTTGATAAAGGTGCGGCCCTCTATCGACATCTTCAAATCGACCTGCGCCCCGCGGATCGAGACCGCCTTTTTGCCTGCCAGCCATTTAATCAGTCGCTCCTGTTCATCATGCACCCCTTGCCAGAGCGCAACCGGGTCGTCCTGATCCACAAAGGTGGATTTGAAGACAAAATCTTCGAATTCCGTCAGGCTCATTTCGGCTTCCTGGGCCAATGCCTGGCAGGGGAAGCTGGTCATCACCCAATGCAACTCGCCCGCTGCCGAACGCCCTAAATAAATCTCACTCCATTTGCGACGAGCCTTGCTGCGTGTTTGTTGACGAGCTGGATCAATCCCGGTATTGGAGCGCGTGTTCTCAGGGGCATCGATCACGATCCAGGCATCGACGTTTTCGATCATGTGCATTTCTAGGGGCGAGATCCAGTTCAATTGGGCCTCAGCAGCTTCGGCCAGGAAAGCGGTGCCCAGGTCCTGTGATCCCAAGTTCACAGACGGATAGCCTCCCGCTTGCAACACCCTAGACTGCACCTCCCGCACTAGCGGTAGTGCCTGCCATCCGGCGCTGATATGCACCCAATCCCCCGTTTTGACTTTGGTAGAGTAGTTCACCAGCACATCAGCCAGTTTTATTAATCGTAGGTCCGTCATGCTAAGTTTCCCTTTTTTTGTCGTTATTCAGTATTTTTGATAACCACTTTGGGATTTTGAAATCAGTAACTACCTGTACTTGTTCCCCACCCCAATTTGGATACGGTTTTACATCCAAAACAGGTGTTCCGTTATAGGCGTCTAATCCTCTTACCCAAAGATCCTTGCCTTCATGTTTTACGATTTCAACCAAGCTCAAACCAATATGATTTGGACGGATGGGAGCCCGGGTGGCGTAAATACCAATGGGTGAGTCTTCGTGATTATTGGATAAAGTAAACTGTAGCGAGGTTTTTTCTACTCCGTCCAGCCAGAAAATGATATAGATATGGGAAAACTCTTCAATCCCCTTTAATCCTTCGACGAAATTTTCGATGAATTCGATTCTTGAGATTAAATTTAGATCTTTTACTTCTGCGTTTGTTAACTCAGGGCATCTAACAAAACCAATTATGTCAAATTGAATTTTGGGTGATTCCCCCGATTTTTGTTTTTTATTTTCCATGCTTCCCTTCCACTTTCAAATTGTCAAGCTGATTTCTAACCTTGAGATTTATTTAACATTATAAAGCAGCGTAACCCCAGTGACCCGGCGGCTGCGCCCAAGTATTATCCATCCGTCAAGAGCACGGGATAGGGCAATCGCATCTTAATGAGCAGAGAGCACTTTGAGTAAATAATCTTCATT
>CAZCPP010000311.1:0-5045 GCA_964500655.1 uncultured Anaerolineaceae bacterium
TGGTTCACCCTATCGCCCGTCTTTTCAGACCATCTCAATGGCTAAATAGTTACCCTTCTGGAACTATATATTTATCAGCCATTTTTCCTCACAAGATTAATTGAGAATAGATCCATGCTTTAATTGATTATATTAGATATTTGATTGATATACCTAATGAATTAACAATATAGGATAGACAGTCTGCCACACTTATAAACTGCCAAATTATCAGGAGGCGAGCCAATGCTCGCACCGACCAAAGCTATAATAACAACTTTACAAATCTCAACAAAACTTACTCACTTTTATAGATCCTAATGTACCAATTTATAGCAGGTGATTTTGATATAGGATTTAAAAAACATTGAGAAGTTTTTACCAAAACATCGAGAAGTATTTCTGATAACATCGAAATGTTTTTATAATCAGACCTCGGAGTCAAGCAGACTTCCGAGGTCTTGTGTTTCAGGTCAGCAAGTAAACTCAGGTACCCTTTTCGAAATCTATTCTCTCCAGCACTTGCTTAAATTCCTTGCCGGGATTGAAGCACGGCAAAATGATCTTGAATTGTTCAGCACTAGCGCTTTCGGGGGGATCCGCGCCCTCGGTGCTGCGCAGCCACACTGTCCCGGTTTCCAATTCAGGAGAAATTGCCTGTAATCGCACATCGATTGTTACCAGGTGAAATGTGGATTGTCACAGATGATATGCGCTCGGTCACTGGCGAAATATGCTTGGTTTCTGGTGAAATATGCCTAAGTGCAGGTGAAATGCGCTTGGTTCCTGGTGAAATATGCTTAGGTGCAGGTGAAATGCGGTTGGGTACAGGTGAAATGTGTTTGCATACAGGTGAAATATGCTTGAGAACAGGTGAAATGTGCTTACCTGTATAGTCCAGCAGCGACTGTCTATGGCCGCAAAGTAACTGCCTGTAATCGTATAGCGCTTGCTCCTTGTTACCGGGTGTTTTCACTGCCTTACATTATTTCAGGTACGGAAATTTCGCTCCATGTGGTGCTACATCTCCTTTACTGTCTTCTTCACCGGGATATTTACGCTAACGGCCGAGTTTGGCGTGGGCACTCTGACCCCCTGGATGATCCAATTTTATAGAAAGGGGAAAAGGAATACAATCATCCTAATGGGATGTTCTAGGCTGGTGCAGGTTGTAAGAAAAAAAGCACTCATCTTGAACTTTGAAGCAAAAAAAATACGCTGTTGTATAATGATTTACCAGCATTTGGAATAATCAGAGTATTACCTTTGCGGTAAACGATTCTAATTATCCCCGGTAAGCCCGCTAATCATAAAAATAGAAGCCATAATTAAAAATCATTTAAAAACTGCAAACCCAAGCTACGGACGTTAAGGAGACCCCCTTGACCAGCTCTAAATCGCACAATGCTTCCAGCAAAACCCCCGGGCGAAACAAGTCGACTAAAAAAGCCGGGGGGACAAAACCAAATCAGAAGGATATTAAAAAGGCCCTCGAGCAGACCACCAGCAAGGCTGAAGAATATGCCCGCGATCCGGAAAAGGCTAGAAGGCTTATAAACAAGGCAGTCAAGAAAGCTCAAGACTTTGAGAAAAAAAAGGGACCACTGGCCGAAGTTTGGTCATATCTGACTGCCTTGTTCAGGCTTCTGCAGGCCTATATACGGCGTGAATACAGGGATATTGCCTGGGGATCCATCGTACTTGTAACCATCGCCATTATTTATTTATTTTGTGTCACCCATCGATCTGATCCCCGACCCAATACCTGTGGCAGGATTCATAGATGATGCAGCAGTAATTGCCTTTGTAGTGGCGCAAATCAAGGCTGACCTCGACAACTTTCTGACCTGGGAAGCTGATCGACAAGAATAGAAAGATGGTGAAATGGCAATATAGCTCGCTGATAGCTTTGAGTCACTTATCGGCGCGTCCACGCATACCCGGTATGCACCCGGTTCTCACTTCACCCAGCGGGTGCCCAACTGGAGTGCGGTTAACTAAGCTGGAAATATAGTCAATGATAAAACCCCCAGTCGTTCAATCAACAGATGAAGTAAGTATCGTTGGCACGACATTTAATACGCCCCTAGTAGCGAAAGGCAATACCTGGATTCCAGTAACCCAACTGATTACATGGCCTATCATGGCCTGGATTGCTAAAAAACGCATCCCGGCACGCTCGTGGTTACAAAGTTTGGGCATCGGGGCATTAACCATGCCTATTGTTTTAGGTTCGGAATGGTGCCACAATCTCGCACATGCCGCTGCAGCTAGCGCGGTTGGAAAACCAATGGACGCCATGCGCATCACCTGGGGAATGCCACTGGTAGTGTATTACGACATCAATGATGAAAAAATAACACCCAGGCAACATATCATTCGCGCTCTTGGTGGTCCTGCGTTCAATATCCTTGTTTTACCGATAGCCTACCATTTGAAGAATCGTACCGATCCACAATCCTTGACCCGGGATATAGCAAATGTTGCCTTCGGCACAAATGCGTTTCTTCCTGCGGTCGGTCTGCTCCCAATACCCGGCATTGATGGCGGCCCGATTTTAAAGTGGTCACTGGTTGAAAATGGACAGTCACTTGAAGAAGCCGATCTAACCGTGCGTAAAGTTGATGGTGTGCTGGGGATCTTATTGACAATTGCCGGAGTTTTATCAATTAAAAAACGACGTTGGCTGCTTGGGGGGCTACTATTACAACTTGCAGCCATTGCCCTTAGCATTGCGCTGGGTTTTTTCAAAGAGCAGGAATAATGGGATTCGTTTTGCATAATCAAGGCGCACAAAAGCATTTATATTAATTGAATAACATTTTTAACAAATATTTCCGATTAGACTGTTTTTTGTATATAATCAGCCTACAGAGAAATATCCGGGGTTCTTTTGGATAATTGCCAAAGGGTATGGACAAGGGAGTATGGAAAAACCATTTGCATTAATAATCGAAGATGAACGTGAAATTGCCGCACTATTCCGACATGTTCTTGATATGGCCGGATTCCGGACCGAGCTTGCCTTTCACGGGCGGGTTGCCGTAGAACGATTATCCAATTGCGAACCAGATCTTGTAATATTAGATTTGAAACTGCCAGAAGTTTCCGGAATTGAGATCCTGGAGATAATTCGAAAAGATGCGCGCTTAGATCACACCAAAATCATTGTTATCTCGGCGCATGCATATTTAGCTGATGGTATATCTGTGGAACCCGACCTGACATTGTTAAAACCAGTCAGTATCGAACAGTTAACAAATCTCATCACGCGATTAAAGTTATCCGGAAAATCTCAAAAAGCGAAACCCATAAAAGGAAATCCCTGGGTTATAGATGTAGGCATCTATAACCGGCCCATCTTCATGAATCGCCTGGAAAGTTCACTCAGGCAATCCAAAGAAGTCGATCAACATCTTTTCGCGGTACTCTTGCTGAAATTGGATCAAAAACAAGGGGATACCCAGCTTCACAAATCAATTCTTCGCGAGGTAGGGGAATCATTGCGAAGCTCCGTCCGCACCACGGATACTATTGCTACATTTGATCAGAGAAATATCTTTATTTTGATTGAAAATATCCCCAATGCAGATATCCCCATAATGGTCGCAAACCGCATACGGGAAAGACTAAATGAGAGTATCGTCGATATTGAAAACAAGATGCTAATACCAACCAGAATTGGTATCTTACTTTGTGATAGCGGATACGAAAGTACAGAAGAAATCCTGCGTGATGCAGAACATGCACAACTTATGGCAATGGCACAAGGGGACGAATATTACAAATATTATTACCAGGTATCCGTAAAAAAATAATTTAGCACTAAAAGAAATACAAATCCCTTGAAACTATCATTTTCAGGCTAATTCAATGTAAGGTTACTAAGTAGTACAGCGCAGAATTACTATTGTCAGGTGGGCTTTTATTGACAGGTATAATTCACCTCATGCGACGCTACATCTCCTTAACAGTATTCTTCGCTGGCATGACCACCCTGGCGGCCGAGTTTGGTGCTTCACGTTTGTTACAAATGCGCTTTGGCAGTGTCAACCTGGTCTGGGCAGTCATCATTGGGTTGATCTTGATCTATTTTGCAGCAGGCTATGCAATCGGCGGGAAGCAGGCTGATAAATCTCCGCATCCTGAAACAATGTTTACAATCTTGGCCTGGGGAGGCGCCACGCTGGGACTGATCCCCATCATCGCGCAACCCATCCTACTGGCAGCTGCCTCCGCCATGGATGCCCTCAACCTGGGCGTGATCGCGACATCATTTTTCACGACGTTGCTGCTTTTTAGTATCCCGGTCACGCTGCTGGCGATGACCTCGCCTTTCGCAATTCGTATCACTCTCAAAGATGCAGAGCAAGCCGGCAACGTCTCTGGTAACCTGTACGCATTATCCACGGTTGGTTCAGTGCTGGGCGCCTTCCTGCCTACCCTGCTTCTCTTCCCACTCATCGGCACCAGCCGAACCATTTTGCTCTTTGGTCTGCTCATCCTATTAGTTGCCCTCGGTGGCCTGGGGATGGAAAAACACTGGGTGAAAATCGCACTCTTCGGTTTGTGGACACTCGTTTTGACAGGCTTCCTGTTGTTCGGTGATTTCCACGTCAAGGACTCACCCGGTCAGGTTTTTGAAAGCGAGTCGCAGTACAACTACATCCAAGTTCAGCAACTCAATGGTTTCACCCAACTGCGCCTGAACGATGGTCAGGGAGTGCACTCCATTTATCATCCTAACCAGCTTTATTACAACGGCCCCTGGGAGCAGTTTTTAGTGGGACCTTTCTTCAACCCGGACTACACTCCTGAAGATGTAGAGAGCTACGCTATTATCGGGCTGGCTGCTGGGACGTCCGCGCGTCAGGCCAGCGAGGTATACCCTTCCGTTATGATTGATGGCTTCGAAATCGACGCTGAAATCGTGGCCGTCGGGCGCAAGTATTTCGATATGACCACGCCTAACTTGAACGTCTATGTTGAAGATGGCCGCTGGGGATTGGAACATAGTCTGCACCAATACGACCTGATCGCTGTGGATGCTATGTTCCAATCCCCAG
>CAZCPP010000312.1:0-5040 GCA_964500655.1 uncultured Anaerolineaceae bacterium
CAGTATGACACATTTCTCTGTTTTGACAAGATTTATCTTAACTATGCACTAGAATGAAAGAGGGCCATTCGATTAAATTTCATTAGCCAGGAAGGTTAAAACATAAAAGACCCTTATCGAAACGTTGCGAGACTATATGATCGCCTGTTTGATTCCATGAACAAAGGCTTAAGACTGGTCGGAATCAGACTGTTTCGCCCATCTAAAGACATGAACATTCTGGATGTTGACTGTGGAACAGGTTCTCATCTCGAACTATACCAACGTTACAAGTGTAATCTGTATGGTTTGGATTTATCACCGTCTATGCTGGAGGTTGCGCGGAAGCGTCTGGGTGATACTGCCCAACTTGACCTGGGTGATGCGACTGATATGCCCTATGAAGATTATAAATTCGATCTTGTCATCTCTATGTTGTCGTTGCACGAGATGCCCCCAAAAACACGCCATGCAGTTCTGCGCGAAATAAAACGAGTTCTAAAAAGCGATGGCAGCATCCTATTGATTGAATATCATTCAGGGCCTTATCATTCATTGCAAGGATGGATTTCCAAAGTGGTTATCAATCTTTCGGAATTGGCTGCCGGTCGAGAACATTTTAAAAAATACCGGAATTTTCTAGCCATGGATGGACTTTCTAGGCTAATTTCTCAACAAGGTCTAAAAATTGAAAAAGAGCGAATTGCAGCCGGAGGCACATTTGCGATTGATCTTTTAAGTCGAGAGTAGGCTAATGCTATATATTATCTTTTATCCAGCAAAATATCATGCTAAACACCAAATTTGGTGTACCCAACGATTTGCTAGGTGTTTTTCAAGAGAGGAATGAACAAATGGAAGATAATATAACGATAATTGTTGAGTCTCTAAGACGTATTTATGAAGAAGGGGATGAAAACAACTATGTAAATTTTTCTGCTTCTACCAGAGCAGAAAAATGCTACTATATTCAACTTGCAGGACGAAGGGGAGATGCCCTGCTCGATGCAGAGGCTGTTGGCAATAAAAACTTAGAGCCGAATTCGATCCTGAATGAGAAGCAGCTTCTAGGACTGCAATCAATGGGATGGAATCCACCGCTTCCAGGGGATTTAGTCGGAAACTTCCATCGTGAATGGGAAGCTAGTGATGACAATGACCGCCTGCCAATAGCTAAAAGTGTAATGCGTACGTTTACCGAGGCTTACGGTATAGGTTCTGATGAACCGCTTGAAGTGGACCTATATCTGGGGCACGGGGAAAAGCATCAAACAACCTCAATGTTGCCCGAATCAGATTCCCTTGGATATCGTGCCTATCGAGAAGCGGGACATGCAGTGATGTGGTATTTGATAATCAAAACCGGACTAGCAGACGATTTATTTGCCGCCCCCATACAACCGTCCGACCGTAAAAATATGCTGGCGGAGTTCCAACGTGTAATAATAATGGGCAAAGGTACGGATTGGGGGAAATTCACATTCAGTCTGAGAAGTTTGCTAACGACACCACTGGTACTTCTTGCAGGCAATGTGTCCGAAAAGATAAAATACAATATTGATGAAGATATTACCTACAAGACTTCCAGTTTGACAAGCCTGGCTCATCATTTGATTGGATCACATATTGAAGAGTATGAACAAGAGAAATATAGAAGCGAATCTGAAGAATTGCAGGAGGGACTTGAACTAGTTGAGAGAGAATTACGTACCAATTGGGCATCCGTAGAAATGTTGGCGAGAGCACTATTGCAACACAAGGCGCTTTGGGCAAAGGATGTGTTTGAAATTATCGAGAAACATTTATCCGAAGAGGCGAAAGCAAAAGCCAGCTCGGATACCTTTCAATAAAAGACCTATTATGAAAGTACAGCTCTTACAAAAGCGTCCCATCTCAGGCACATATCATGAACGCTGGTATGAAGCCAGAGGAGCTTGCACATCCGTTTTGTTCGAAGATGAAAATTACCAGGAATGGGTTGGCATATTCGGGAATGGGGGAGTGGTGGAATTCAGCCTCGCCATCCCATTCTCAACTGGCCATGCTGCCTTTGTTATTGCTGGAGGCCAAGGCTATATCGTTAACATCAACTCCGGTGAGCTAAAATATCGCACCGAGAGTGATTACCTGCTCGGGGCCATCGCAGCGCCCGAACGCGATCTCGTAATGGCGAGCGATTATGGAAATCTCTATGCCCTGACGAGTAAAGAGCAGATCTGGCGGAGTGATTTTCACGCTTACGACGGATTCAAATTTAAGCAAGCAACTCCCGAACAGCTGTCAGGCCATGTGTGGTACCACGGTGATACACATTCTTTTGTACTGCACTATAAGAACTGGGAATTTGTGCCTGGGCCGAGAACCACTGAAGACTACATGCGTAAGTACAAGCGCAAGAAGCTTGCAGAAATGGCAAAGAAAAAGCCTGCAACTTCTTCCGTAAAGCATTTTCCTGGGCTGACGAGATATATCAAAAGGATGGTATTTTCACCTGATGGAGCAGCTTTGCTGCATACCACAGATAGCCAGGTTGCAGTTTGGGATAAAAAGACCTGGCAAAGAAGCTACTCATTAAGTAGTTCATTGATGGGCGTTTCAGTTGATGGCAAGACATTCCTATCACGGCACGTTGACAGGGAATATATACGCAAAGATGTGGCCACGCTCTCTGGAGCCTTTCGCAAAGAAATAGGCAAATTTACCGACCCCCCCTGCACGTTCAAGGCCTGGGAAACTCAAAGCGGCCGCGAACTTGATCTGGGAGAAATTGTCCCTGAGACGTATCAACCCCATCAACGGATGAGCATATTCGCCAACCGTCTTGAGCCAGCCTTGAAGGTAAAGGATTTGCTCGGAGGTAACAAATCTAGCATACTACCCTTGAACTATGATGGCTTGCTTGAGAACTGGATCATGACGCCGGACAACCAACACATAGCCGTCGTCTACTATGTTGGTGAAGGAGGATTTGATACGATAATTGGGCATTGTGTGGATGCAGGCACAGGTATAGCGATTTACGAGTTCGAAGCCGGCGACGCGCCAGATTCGCTGCCACAGATTTACTTCTCTGTTGAACATAAGTTAATGATCAGCAATCAAACGGCCTGCTTCATTGTGTACGATCTCGAAACCGGGGAAGAACTGCGCTACATTTCTCACTGCGATGAGGCTCCTTATCAAATGTGGGGAAGATGCTTTGCAGTAAACCCACGTGATAAATGGCAGGTCGCAGCGAGTTATACCCAAGAACCTTATCTGCTGCACTCGGATGATGATATACGTCAGAAACGGGAACATTTGCGCATGGAAGAGTACATTAACTCTGTTTTGCTGCTGAACATCGCCGATGTATCCAATGAGGGAAAGGTCGAACGGGTTCTAAAACAAACAGACCTGACCGAGGATATAGAATTCTTCCCAAAAGGGGAACATATCGCAGTTCTGCTTCGCAGCGGTGACATTTATATTTGGAATATTGCAGATGGGAACTTAGTCGCAACGTTATCTGGATATGCTAAGTAGGTGTCATTAAACCGAAACCAGAAAAAGCTGGAATAAATTTTGTTAGGATAATTAGTACTTAAAGAGGAGACCAAAAGTGGATAACGATAAATTTCCATATGTGAATCATATGAATGTACTATTCGAGTCCATGCAATTGATCGATATTCAAGCGTTAGTCGAAAAGTGCACCGACGAGTGGTACAACCAGACACTTTGCCAGGTAAATGATTCTGTTGTCAGGCTTGGTATATTGCATGGCGAATATCACTGGCATAAACACGAAAAAGAGGATGAATTCTTCTTCATACTGGAGGGAAAGTTGTATATTGATATTGAGTGCGTAAAACGAATCAATTGAGTTACATCCACATCAAGGTTATGTTGTTCACAAAGGTATTGTTCACAAGACAAGGGCCCCGGACAAAACGGTTGTCTTGATGGTTGAGACCGCAGGAATCATGCCGACAGGCGATGCCTGACGAGTGCTTCAAGGCGGAAAAGATTACGAATAGGAAATGCTAAAGTAGAGACATTCACCCCTCGTAAAAAAAGGCAGCAAATTGATGAGTGACGAAAAATACACAACAAATCTTAAATTGTACGAATCCCTGGTTGCGACGAATCCAAAAGTGGAACGAAAAGGCAAGACCATGCCTTACACATCATTGAATGGACATATGTTTAGTTTTCTGGATATAGAAGGGAAACTAGAACTGCGCCTTCCCAAGGAAGAACGCGAAAACTTCTTGGCTGAATTTCAAACGGAACTTTCTATTCAACATGGATCGGTGATGAAGGAATATGTTGTCGTTCCGGATGATCTTCTGAAGAATACGGATAAATTGAAAAAGTATTTCGACATCAGTTATGGATATGTAAATGCTCTGAAACCAAAGCCGACCAAGAAAAAATGAGATAGTTATAGTTTTTCGCATATCATCTGTAAAATGCGCAACATATGAGTCTTAAACGGTGCCCGCATATAAGCCATCTAACGCCTATCCGTTAAAGTAGGGGTTAGCGGCATAGCGTAATAAAAAATAAGAACTGACGTGCTGCGTGAACGAACGCTGCATTTTTTAGAACGTGTTTTTAATATCGCTGATTTGAAAGACACTGCTTTTTGAAATTCTTGCCCTAGACACTGGTCAAGCAAACAGAGAAAGATTTCTATATAATCATCTCAAGGCAATTTCATGAAAAACATAACAATAAAAGGCGCACGCGTACACAACCTCAAGGGTATAGACATCTCCATCCCGAAGAACAAGCTTATTGTGGCAACAGGCGTAAGCGGATCAGGAAAATCCAGCCTTGTTTTCGACATCGTATTCGAGGAAGGCCGCAGGCAATACTTGCAGTCTTTAGGCATGCTTTCAGGTATAGCAGATGAGGACAGATTTGATTGCATATCAGGCATAGGCCCTGCGATAGCTGTACAGCAGAGCATTATACGACAAAGCAACCCACGTTCAACTGTGGGTACAAAGACCAACATACTGGGTGTTAGCATGTAACCGCAATCCGACGGGATTGCAGTCGGGCACGTTTTTG
>CAZCPP010000313.1:0-4986 GCA_964500655.1 uncultured Anaerolineaceae bacterium
TGTATGATTTCTAATAACGGCTCATTTGAGCTTTGTTACGGCTGAATAGTTACCCTAATTCAACATGATTGTCGGGTTCCCAACGAACCAGGCGAACTTCTTGGGGATCCAAACTAAGGAAGTAACGTTGAGACGAGGATTCGTTATCCAACCAGCGGAAGTTGACATGCGCGGAACCGTTACCAACTTGTTTGTAGCGCAGCCGCCAAACAGAATTATCAAAGTTGTAGTCTTCCCCCCCACGCAGCCAGGCCATGGACGATCCCTCTCGTGCCGCGACCACAAGGTCATCCGGATTTTCGGAATCAGATTCTACTGTCCATCCAGGTGCGCCGCCCTCAATTGAGTCCCATTCCTGGGCAATGCTACTCTGGAAATCATCAATATAGAGCAGGGTTTCACTTGCGGCGCAAGCATTCACTGGCAGCAAACCATTCGAATCCAGTTCAAGAACTGCGCTGAGTTGATTTTCGCCTCGCTCAAGCGTTTCGGTCGATTCGCTGGTAAAGTAACCAGGCGCACTAATTGATAGAGTGGCTGAACCGCTCGGAAGATTTTTCCAATTCGTTTCGCCACTTTCGTCGGTAATTTGAGCTTCGCCATTGATTTCAACAGAGGCTCCTAAAAGAGTGGTTCCGTCCTGATCAGTAACTGTAAAGCTCAGGTCGTAAGGTATCGGAGTGGGTTCTGCTGCCGCTGTCATTGTAGCACTTTCTTCGGCAGAAGGACCACAGCCGACGATTAGGAGAGTTATCGCCATTACGGATAACAGTAACAATAGTTTGTGCGTTTGCATAGTATCCTCTATTTAGTATATGAACTCGATTTAGATTTAAGCTTGTGCCGTCTCTCTGATCAGGAAAAGATATTGATATCTTTGTCCTGCGTTGACGTTGCGTTTTGGATTAGCTGGATCATAAGGGGATAGAATATGTCCTGTAAAATGTATTTTTTATCGCGCCTCCTTTTTACTAAATTCTTAGCAGCCCAACGAGAGTTTCAGCTGATGAGCGCTTTGGTAGCATTTTGAGGTAAAGATATTTGTAAAAAAGCGACTTTTTCCATCTCAGTCATTTCAAAACTAAATGGGTCTAGCTATGAAAATTGGGACTGAGTTCTTGATGGACAGATTACCAATCTAGTGGGCGCTTCTATCATACCCGTCTGGCAAATATGCTTGTTCAAGCGTGTAACTATTACAATGCTTGAAACTGGTTTCACCGAATAATCATCTACGCCAGCATCCAGTCCGCTGGCGATCATGGCAGGATTGCTAAGGGCAGAAATAATTACAATGGGCACATTGCTAAATTCGGGTATACTTTTGCACACTTGTCACCCATCTGTACTGGGCATCGTCAAATCAAGAATAATAATATACGGATTTTTTCTTTTATGGCTTTGATACCTTCTTCGCTGTTATTGGCAGCGATCACTTCGTATCCATGTGTACGAAGAAGCATTTCCTATAGTTTTGTAATGGCGGTATCATCATCTATGGTAAGGACTGTCTTTGGCATTTAGGTAGAGTTTACTGGTGCCTAATTATGACAGCTTTTACGCAACCCAGACCTTTCAAAGAGTTAACAGTTTACAGGTACTCGCTCAGGATCGGGGGGTTCAGACTGAAAAAGCATATCAAAACTAAAAAAAGATCGGATTTTTCCCTTTGAATCGAAGCGTAAAAAAGACAAAAATCGCTCAACAGTATCTGATGGCGGCTTCTTTGAGTCGGATGCCCCTACGCGGATCTGTTCCGAACCACTTTTGCCCTATATTTAGGGGAAATTATGATACGATAGGATTACCTTTTCAGGAATTTAATTGAAATTTGGATAATTGTCAAGGAATTCTAGCGTTACCTATTATCTATCCCTATTCAATGTACTTATCGAGTCTGAATCTTGTCCAGCGCCTTTACCAAGGCTGCAAGTAATATCTCCACATGTTCCTTCTGGAACACTATTGGCGGACGGATTTTCATTGTTGTATAGCTCGGCCCAGTGGTTCCAATAAGAACACCATTTTCGCGCATATCATTCATGATCTTCTCAGCCAGATCCGGATCAGGTGCTCCATCAGGCTTAAGGATATCTACGCCCTGAAGCAGCCCCGAACCGTGAATATCACCTATCACAGGGTAGTTTCTCTGAAGTATTTCCAAACGTTTTTTCAGATATTGGCCGATCTCACGCGCATTTTCCTGCAATGCTTCTTTTTCGATCACTTCAAGTACAGCCAATCCAGCGGCACAGGAAACAGGGTTTCCACCGAAGGTATTGAAATAACCTGATTCTTTGGCAAGGGCTTCGGCGATCTCCGGACGGGTTACCACAGCAGCAATTGGATGTCCATTCCCCATCGGCTTTCCCAGGGTTACAATGTCGGGTATCACATCATCGAATTGAAAACCCCAGAAATGCTGGCCGAGACGTCCAAAACCACTCTGCACTTCATCTGCGATACAAAGCCCCCCGGCATCACGCGTCTTTGTAAAGAGGGTGTTAAGATAATCCTTTGGCGCAGTATATATGCCATCACTGACAAAGGCTGTGTCCAAAATCACCATCGCCGGTTGATGCCCATGCTTGTTCAATTCCATGATCGCACTACTGATACCTGAATCTGGTTTCAGGAAGGTCGAATCTGACGTGGGTGCGAATAGGGTTTGCACATGTGATGGCAACTTCCCTTGAGGGATCGTTTCGGTGCTGAACTGTTTGATGGCTGAAGTGCTGCCGTGATATGAGAATTTGGTTATCAGTGCACCACTGTTGCCAGAAACCGATTTTGACATCTGCCAGGCAAGCTCGTTAGCTTCTGAACCGGTACATACAAACATGCAAGTGCTCAGCGGTTCCGGCATCCCTTTCGTGATCCGCTTTGCAAGTTCAAGAATATACCCATGCAAATAACGTGTACTGGTATTCAGCCGCCGTGCCTGCCTGGATATTGCGTTCACCACGTGTGGGTGACAGTGGCCAATATGGGCAACATTATTGTATGCATCCAGATATCGGTTGCCATCAACATCATACAACCAGACATCTTCGCTGTGCACAATATGTAATGGACGGTCGTAGAAAAGGTAAGCACAAGGGCCCTAGAGACGATCCCTACGCAGCAGATGAGATCGAAGAGTTTCATTTGTATTATTGGGTATTGGATTCACTTCCTCCACTTCCCAAAAATCACAGGTCCGGAAGAATTTTTTCGTGACATCTTCTGGATCTAACGCACGCCATGCCTTTAGTGTGTGCCATGTCTCCTCAACCCCCCCCATAATGTATTCCCTATAGTTCGGATGGATCGTCACTCGCCAAATCGCGATCACGTTCAGCATAATTAAACGCGCCGCGATGAGATCGTATAGTATGCGCAGTTCTGACTCTTCGAGTGGGATCATTTCATGATAGCCTGCAATGATCTCTCCAGCCACTCCAATCGGATCATCATGTCCGCGAAGCATGGGCGCAATGGTGGTGGCCAGATCATTGACCAGGAGCGTATGGGTCATATCCCCGAAATCAATAATTCCAACAATGCGTCTGGGATCATTCTCTGCTACGAGGATATTGTCAGGGGTTAGGTCATTGTGGACTATTTGCGCCCTTAGTTTCGGTATCAAAGGGACCACATACTGATCGAATCGATCCAGAAAATAGCTGACCAGTCCGTGATAATCTACATCAGCAATATGGGGCAAATACTGTCTGAGCCTTGAAGTATGTTTCAAGTCCCACAGTAGTTTATAGTTCCCTTTTGGATGAAAAAACCCTCGTAAAGCCAAAACGAGTCGTGCCAGACACTTACCCATTGGACGGTGTAGCGCAAAGTCAGTGGGATCATCTTTCGGGTAAGCACCCTGTAAATAGGACAATATGCGAACACTGTGTATTATGCCATCCTCGGCTTGTACCTGTTCAATCGCCAACCCATTCTGAGATAGCAAGATTCTAGGTACAGGTAATGTAGGATCGACCATAGCGATGTGGTCCAGAGCCTTGAGTTGCATATCAATGATCGCTGGGTCTTCGGCGCTGTTGGCAAATTTTATAACAAATTGATCGCCTGCCTTGGTCTCGATTCGGAAGTTCTGGTCTCGCTCACTATCCAGTGGGGATAGTTTCCCAGTTAGCCCATATAGCTTGTTGGCGATATTTTTTACTTGTTCAATAGTGAAACTAGGGGATGGGGTTTTTAGTAGATCGTCTTGATAATAGTCATGATTCGAATTAGGCATACGAGATCTCCCTTTTTCATAAAGGTTATCAAGAGAATTCTAATACAGTCTTCAAATAGCTTGTGATACTCTTTATCTTCCAATGAGGAAAATATGCGTTCTTAGTTAGCAATATCGTTGAGATTTGAGGCTTTTAAACGGCATGATTTTGTTCTTTTTGAAGGGTTACATTTGGATATCAATTCCAAAAACAGGCAACAGGACTCGAACCGCTTTTTAACGAACAAGTGTCTATTTTATACCTGTGAGTATAAAATTTGAGCATTTTTTCTTACAGAACAGCAAAATATAACAAGAAACCGCTCAACATTATCTGTTGGCGGCTTTTTTGGATCGGATGCCCCCATGTGAATCTGTTCCGAACTACACCCTTCCCTAAAATCAGGGGGAAATACGTTACAAAAGGGTTACCTTTTCAAGAATCTAATTGAAATGAAGGAAATCGTCAAGGAACGTTAGTGTTACCTATCATTCCAAAAAATCTCGAACCTGCGACCTCCGGGTTACACCGTGCCGCATCGTGGCTGGTGCGGTGTGAGTTCCAGTCCTAAAAAGGGGGCTTAGAGCGTTTAGCTTTGCTATTTAGCTACTAACCCGACGGTCTACAGTTCGCAAGGAACTAAGGGTGGCAGATTGGTAATACGCCAAGATTATAATCTAAGATTGAGTAAGTGTTGAACAAAAATGTTTGGCTCAATAGGAATTAGCGTGGAGGCCCCCATATGCGGGGGTGTAAAATGAAG
>CAZCPP010000314.1:0-4967 GCA_964500655.1 uncultured Anaerolineaceae bacterium
GTAATCACATACCGGCTGCAACCTGCCTCATTAGTTTTCAATGTATCTGGACTACGTTTCTTCAATTTCATAACCGATGGATTTGTACCCCCGTCGCCGCTTTTCAAACATCCTGCATAAGACTGGAACTTCAAAGTCTGCGTAGTCATAAACAAGAACTTCCTTTTTCATGTAGTGCAGGCGATGTAAGCGTCCGGCGTATTGGGTTAGAGTTCCCCGCCACGATATTGGAAGTGTGAGGAAGAGCGTATCCAGACGAGCATCGTCAAACCCTTCTCCTAAATACCGTCCTGTAGCCAAGATGAGTCTCTCTTCATTATCGAGTAGGTTTGCTAGCTGTTCTTTGATTAACTTAATCTTTTTTGCTCCCATCCCACCTTTCAAGACAAATACGTTTTGAACTTTGGAAGAAAACCGATCAGCCAAATATGTCAGGTGCTGTATGCGCTCCGTCAAGACAACTGGAGAGCGGTTTTCGTTGATGGCATTCAATACATCCGTCATGATCATATCGTTTCGCTTTTCATCATTCACTAACGCAGAATAAATTTGGTGAATTGATGACTTCTCTTCATCCTGGATAGCTTCTGGGAGTGTAAACTCAGTTTTACGAACAATGGCTTTGTGATTGAAGGGCCGGGCTTCAGCCTGTTTACGATCATCTACCCGATGGCGAACGGAACCACACTGCATAAAAATGATGGGATGATGACCATCTTTTCGGGTTACAGTGGCCGACAAACCAGTGACATATTTTGCCTTGCTTTGCCTGACCACATTTTCAAAACTCCAGGCTGAAACATGATGGCATTCATCTACGATCAGATATCCATATTCTCCAACAATGTCATCGACCACATTTTTTCGAAATAGACTCTGAATCGTGGCAATATCAATTTCTCCAGATGGTTTTCGTTTTCCACCTCCAATTTGGCCGATTTGAGATGCAGACAAGTCCAAAAAGTTGGTGAGTTGAGCAATCCATTGATGTAATAGTTGCCTGCGATGAACCAAAACCAGAGTGTTAGTTTTTCGTTGCGCAATCATATAGGCAGCGACAACGGTCTTCCCAAAGCCCGTTGTCGCTGAAAGCACCCCAGTATCCTCAGATAGCATGATGTCAGCAGCTTCTTGCTGTTCTGGTCTGAGTATGCCTTGAAATTGAGCATCAATCGGGTTTCCGGGAAATCGCTCATCAATAATTTCTTGTTTTATCTTGTGGTATTGAAGCAGCTCAATGACATCGTCCAAGCATCCTCTGGGCATTCCGATATGGTTTGGAAAATCTTCACAACAGCCAATGATACGCGGCTTATCGAACGTCGAAAGACGCATTGCTTGCGCTTTATAGAATTCCGGGTTTTGAAATGCTGCCAATCGGATAAGTTGATTTTTCAGCGGTGGTGTGACATCTTCTTTTGCGATGAAGATCTGATTCCCCAGCACGAGTGACATTGTATCTGGTAAGGGTGTGGTTATTGGTTGTTCTTCCCTCCGTCTTGAAGGAGGAGCAGTCCAGGGTTCATCATCTTCATCATCGGTAATAGCAAGCCGAATCCCTAAAAAGCCCCCAAACTCCGATGCTTCAGCAACGATTGCCTCAACTTCTTGCCGGTTCAACTGGCGAACGGTTGATAGGAAGGCCCATTGATCGGGATAGGGTTCGAAGGTTTCATCTACGAAAACGCTATTATCTCTATCTCTTGGTTTCTTCTGTAAGGGAAGAGCGATGAGATTACCAAATCCACCTTTAGGCATTGTATCCTGATTGGGGAAAAACCGGTCGTAGGAGTCAAGCCCAATTTCGGGTCGGTGTTCCATAGTCCGAGTAAGGATGTATGATCCCAGTTTTCGCGCTAAGGTAGCTGGTATGGGGTCAGAAAAGAATATCCATACGTGCCCACCATTCCCTGATCGAGATCGCTCAAGAACTGCTGGCACATTGTGCGAGTGGTAGGTTTCAAGGAAAGCAGTTACATCTTCCATCCATGTGTCTTTATCGAAATCGGCTGCGAGAAACCAGCAGGCTTCATCTACCAATAATGGATAAACGCCAATAGTGAAATCTTTTGTGGATGTTGCCGATGGATCAAAACCCATCAGGTGGTTTCGTATAACCTGGTCTGTAACTGGCAAATAGCTTTTGTTATCGCAATCTTTACATCTTATCTTTGGCTTCTTGCATATCCCCCTAACCCACTCATTTTGACATACTGGTTGGTAGCCACTCGTACCTGTTTTAGGACTTTCAAATCTTCTGGGGTAAACATCATCTCTTCCCCGGAAGAATGTGCGAAAGAGAGCTATCTTGGCATCTTCAGATGAGTCGTTTGTCAGTGGGAAATTATTGAAAGTTAGCGGCAGTTGGGAAGGAAGGTGATCAATTTGGGATCTCTCATGTCGCAGTTTTTGGAGCCTGTCTATTACCTTCGCTCGTTCTGCATTTAGCTTGGCTAATTTTTCTTCTGCTTTTACTATTAGCCGATCTACTTCCGCTTTGTCTTTCACTAGTGCCTCGTATAATCCATGTGTGGGGAGCGTCTTTGATTATACCTTTAGCAGTATTTATTCGTTGGGATAATGTTGCCGTGATTATTTACAATTGCATGATTCAGAAGATGAGAATGGTATAATCTCGTATAGATATCCAATGCCATCGCAGTCCTCCGAGCATTTCAAGACCACAATCCTGAAAGTAGGCTCAAACGGCGATATTGTTCGTGAAATCAAGCGGAATTAGCAGCTAAACTCATAACCCGGAGGTCGCAGGTTCGAGTTCTGCCTCCTAATCAATTCTTACCCTAAATAACCAAAAAACTAGAGAACTGAGTCGTCTTTCCTGTTTTGGGTGCAATTGTGGTGCAAACTGGGTAGAAACTATAGGCACTATAGACATAGTGGACACAAACCAACCAAATTTGTGGGGAGTATGGACACAACAGACAAGAGTTAACTGTGTAGACACTCATTTGCACGATCGCTAGGTTCTAGGTATGTTCCCCGAATGGGGTAAAGTGCCCCGAATGGGATATCAAGTCCAAGCAAGGGGCGTTTTTGATGTATGTTTACTGATTTTTACTCAAGGGTTTGTAGTCAACTGCCTTGATAATAAAGACAGTTGCTGCACGTCGCGAAGCATCGTTCATCCAGCTTGACTGGACCGTTCGTCCCGCGTAGACGGGATCCTCGAAGGGGACTTTGTTAGGCCGCCAAAACGATTTCCTTGGGGAGTAGCTCTCGTGCCACAATCCGATATGCTGGTTGATACAGCTGCTTGTATCTCGCGGAATGGTGAACGGCGGGGAATCCAGAATGGTGCATTCCCGCCAAATACTCGATCAGCTGTCCTTCGCTGAAGGGTAGCAACCCATCCTTGGTAAGCTCGATGGCGATCATGCCGAATTCTATAAGGAGTTCAGGTGAAGGATGGACAATCGCTGCTGTACGGATGAAAGCTTGTAGCAAGAACTCTCTCTCGAGACGATGCGCCAGGAATGGACGCAAATGGATCCTTGTGATTCGACCATCAGGTGAAATCGGGTCGATCAGAAATTCGTCGCTGCCCGACACTAGATTGGTGAGTTCATGTATCAGCAATTCGCGAACCCGGGATTCGTCTGTCAGAGCATGTTCCGAGCCCATCGCAGCCTGGTGAATAAGCTTGTAAAGGTCGTTAATATCCCACTGAGAATATCGCTTAGCGTGTTCAATCAGGATAGATCGCATTTGCCTTTTCTATATGCCACAAGACGCTGGCTTGGTGTCGTTAAATAGTCATCACTAAGCGGGATAACGGCTTGCGTAAGTCCCGCATGCTTTTAGCGGGATACCGGCTTGTGGGCGGGACTTGGATAACGTCATTATAGCGGTATTCCCAACAGCCAGAACCAACTCATTTTAGCGCTGAGATAAGGCGAGGGAGCAGTCCGCTGCGACTTTCGCCAATCCCGGCGCATAAGCGCCGGGAATCCCACGAGTCCGCATGCAGGCTGTGTTGGGCGTGGCAAATTATTGAATTGCAACAACAAATTGCGTTCCTTCTCGCCTGCCCAAGAACCAATACTGTCCTTGTCCATAAGACACCGACATTTCTGCGCAACAATATTGCATGGATATTTCATCAAATTCGGGTCCAATGGCTTCTTCGTCATATACGATACGAAACTTCTCGTTTTTTCGAGCAATATAAAGCAATTTTCCCTTGATTTCATAAGGGAAAAAGGATCCTTCTAATTGATACCGTTCGTTGAAATTAACGCCATCAACGATGATAGCGGGTGGCTCAGTAAGGATTTCCCAAACTGCTTTTCCCCCAATGTTTCCTAAACTCCTATTTGGAGCAGACGTAAAAAAGCGAGCGTCTGTCTGGGCGATAACTAATCCATTTTTTAGTAATTCGTAATTGTAGGTAGTGATATCTATCTGGGTATGACTTGTTTCGTAAATATCGCTACCGATGACCAGCCGAAAATTATTCCCCCCGCCAACACCTTCAACTGGTTCCCCAAATATTTTTTTATCGTAATCGTCCAGACTGGGAAAATCCATACCAATACAGCTGGCGATTAAATCCACATCAGGCGTTACGTAAGAATAATCGCGATAAGGCAGGATGCATTCCGTCCACGTAAGGCCGTTTTCCATGATAAGCGTTATAGGTGTCATGGAAACAGGAACGGATGGAATCTGTGTCGGTTGTTCAGAATTCTCTGGCGATTGCGAAGATGATGTGATTGTTGGTTCAGTTTTAACAGCCGAAGTCGGCAAAATCGTCGTTGTAATCGGCATCTCTGTTGGTTTTTCCGTGGGAACGTTACAAGATACCAGAATTACAACCAGACAAAAAAGAGTTGTTCTTTTGCTGATGATATTCATTTTCACGTTTCCTTTACCGCCTCATTTCTGAACGAAAAGCCTTCTATGAAGTCGTTTTAGTCAAGCCCCATAGCAAGTTGCGCGTTAGCAGG
>CAZCPP010000315.1:0-4965 GCA_964500655.1 uncultured Anaerolineaceae bacterium
TGTCTAGATCACCCCTGGACGCAAGTCTTTCTGCGCGAAGCGCTTAGTTCAATATCGAATGTGCGACAAAGCAAATCCATCCGATCTTCAAGTTGACGGCTAAATGATTGCAAACGAACTAAGTGAGCGATAAGAACTCGAAAATATGTTTTACTAAATTCTGACGAATTGCTAGCTAGGGAAATTAGTTGCCCAATTCCAGCGTGGATAGTTTCGTCAATAACAGCATATCCCTTTTTATAGTCAGTCTCAACTTGAGGTATATGTTGCCGACTTACTAAACATCCGTCTTTATCCCTATGTTCTATCCAAGCTGCCCCAACGTGTGAACCATTAGCAAAACTAATGAGATTTGTATAATCATTTGGAAACCATGCTTCTGCCAATTTCCTCGTAATATCACTTACCATCAAAGCTGTAATACACTCTTTGGTTTGCCCTGTCTTAAGACTTTCCTTCTTTTCTCTATAATCCAAAACTGGCTGAATATAACCTACTGATTCGCCGAAATTAAAACCGATTAATTTGTTTGCAGTATTCGCAATAATAAATGCCATCCGAATTTGCTTTTCATCTCCCGTATTTGGAACGACAGGAGTTAGAAAAAGTCGTAAAGGATGCTGAGTTAATGATGGAATATTTATCGAATGAAAAGATGAAATAAAGTTGGTCAAAGGTAATACCCAGTACTTTGATTTTCTTACTGGTTCTTCTTTGTATGTACCTTCCGAAAGGAATAATTTAATTTTTGATTCGAGTCCAAATCCCTGAGAATAATATATATTCCCATATGACGTAAAAGTACCACTATCGGTGTGAACTACCAAGCCAGAACAGGGATTAATGTTTTCTGTTCCAATACTAACTTTATCACCTCGCCTTAGATCCGCTTGTAGAAATTTGTGATATCTAAAACTACTTGTTCCATGTATGGTCACATCAGTATTAAGTTTCTCAAATTCCATCACAGTGTCTAAACTTCCTGTTTCATCCACCTCAATTCTTGTTTTTCCCTCAATGGTTCCTTTTGGATTTTCAAATGTAGCAATCCCCTTTCCCTCATAGACAACATCGCTTGAAAACCAAGGATTTGGTTTAGGGGAATACTGCTTCCAAAGAGTCTCGTTATCATTATTTCCATCAGCCATTGCTACACATCACTTTTCCACACGCTTTGATCTACCTCAATAAATGTAGTTTGCATTTTCTTGTCTATCTTTCTTCTGATTTCGAGAGAAATTTTTGAGATCTGAAGTGCCAAGGATGAATGGATTCCCATTATATGTTTGGTTATGTGTACGTCATCAAAGGGTTTGGGACATAAGTGGCAATTTGCTAACACACTTTTAGGGATTATACACTTACTGGCACTTGTAAATATCTTTGTTGTCACAAATTTCTTTTTCTACCCTTAATAAATATCCCCAAATTTATCATCTGTTTGATAATCGAATATATCCTGCCCCCAGGTTTTTTACCATCAAAGGGGTAGTCCATCTAACCGATTTTTTGAGGCGGGGAAGTCACTTATATGCTTGAGAAATATTATGTTAATAGCCAAATATGTTCTCACTCTTGATATTACGGATTTTTTTCTCTCGATTCTTGATTGAATATTCTAAACCTTTTTTTCCAATTTTTTGTATTTGTGGGTCATTGTGGAAGTTGAGATCTTTAAACACTTCAATTCGTTTATCCCATGATTCAACAGAAGGATCAAAAACACCGGTGGGGCCAGTAATTATAGCCATTGAAATGTCTGTAGGAGAATAGCCTTCCTGAATGGCAAGCTTTGCCATGTCGGCCCAATCTCCGCTAGGTGTTTTTGCTAACGGTGCTAGATGGGACCTACTCAGTATTTTATTTTCTAATATCTTTCTGTATAAATCTATGTCATCATTGACTAGAGCCATAGCAAACCCTTCCAAATATCCTGTACTTGGCATTTCATCAATTATTGTAAAACGTTCTTCTTTAGTCAATGTTTGAACTGCGTTTACAAATAATTCTTTGATCCAATAATCAAATTGGATGTGTTTCTCCTTGAATTGCTGGAATGAATTCCTTATCCATTCAAAAGCAATATCATGATTAGCTAATAAGATTTTCTTGAAATCGTGCCGCCAATTGGCGTGACTAAATACCTCAATATCTATATCTTTAAACACCCTCTTACATTCATTTGAAAATTTATTATCTTTTTGATATCTCTGAATATTGCGCCAAATTCCCATTGCTGTCGAAAATGAGATTTCAGGATCTGGATGCTTTAATAACTTGTTTTTAAATTCATCAGATACTCTTTCCTGAATGATTGCTGTTTCAATCATGTTTCCAGTTCCCGATAAACTGTTTAAAACTTTTTTTTGAAGAATTCTTGGTGGGTTAGCCATATTTAGGATTATTGATCGTAAATTATTAGATATTGGTGGGTGTTTAAAATAGCGAAGGGAAAATAGCGAAGGGAAAATAAGGTAAATCTATAAGGATTGGATTTTGAAGTTTGTTCTAAAAACGGATATATTAATTCACTGGGTACTTCATATTTCAAGAAGCTTTTTATCCATTTATTAGGATTCGTCACACTATTCGCCATTGAGTAAGCAAGGGTTTTTGCACGATTATGATGTACCAAATGGGAAAGACGAGCCTCCTCTTCATAGAAGCTAATCCTTTCTGACACTACTTTTGGATTTTTGGTGCTCAACTGATGTCCAAGTTCTTTTATTTTTTCGGACCGTTTTTCTTCCAGCTTCCTCCAATCATCGTATTCTGTGTATGGTTCTTCCCCATAAATAAGTTCAAAAGAAGGATCTACTGTTGTATTCAAAGCAAAATTATTTCTTTTACTCGTTTCCTTTGCCCAAAGTTGAACGCCTAGTCTGTTTTTTGTCAGTAAAATAACGTCTGAAAGCATAGCCTTTGAAGTAGATTTTACTACTTTGTAAATTTCGTCACTGAGTGTAACGCTTCCTTTTCCAGGCAATAACCATTCCCCAATAAGGTTTTGAATCGGTGACCAATCAACAACATTTAGCTCACCAAGTATATTTTTAAATTCATCCCACTCACGATGCAATTCTCGCAATTGAGTAGCGCCAAGAACACCAGTGGTAAGTGTAATGGTTTTCCCTGCTCCCGGATCTGTTGTTGAGTACTGAAAATTTGGGGAAAATATTAATTCTATTGCCTTAAGTCCAATGCCAATATCCTTGTTTTCATTTAACCAATTTCTGATGATATCTAATAGAGCCTTACGACGTATTGTCGGTTCTTGGGTTCTTGGATTAGCTCTTGATATCCAATCGGAAATTTGTCTGAGTGGGTGATCAGGATAAGAATGTAATTCACGTGTATCGCCTATCCCACATTGAAGTAGAGATACTAATGCTCTTGGATGATTCCAATTTAAAGCTTCATGGGCAATATCTGTAATTTTTTCTGGATTATTATCTAATATCCAATCAGTTTCATTCCTCCCAAGTGCTGCATAATTTTGCCAAGATATGGTATTTGAACACCTTAGTAAAAGATTTTCCAAATAATGATTTTCTAATGAAGCTCCTCTAAATTTTGCACCAAAAACTGATTCTGCGGTTGCATCCGGATTTGCTGAAGTTGCAATCAAATTTAAACCCAATTTTCTTAGACCTGGATTGTCTAGTGAGAAAAATACATCTCTAATAAGCGCATTGCGAAGAATTGGTGGTCTAACATAGAATGTGTTGTAACCTGAAGATATTACGCCTCCTGCACTTAGATCTGTAATAATTGAACGAATTCTTATTGGACTACTATCAATCGCACTTGCTACATCTTCCAGACTAAATCCATGATTACCTCCAATTGAGAATGCTGCTAAAATTATTCGCACCTCTTCTCGTTCACTGCGTTTTACAAGTCTTACAGTTTCATCAATTAAAGCTTCACCTGAATTTAGTCTATGAAAATCTCCGTTTTTGTAAGCTGCTACTAGAACAGCTGCTAAGCCTGGTCGCCCTTCTGCCATATCAAGAATAAACTTAATATGTTCATCCGGCCCGTGTATTCCCATCTCCTTTACAACTTCTACCATCTCATCTCGCCCTAAACGTTCTAGTGTCAATATATTTGACTCAGGTATAGCAGCTCTAGTTTTTATATCCTCTTGATAATTTGGCCAACAACTCGCGAGAATATTGAATTCAAAACATGAATCCTTTCGCATTTGCATTATTTTATCTAGAAGAGTAATATTATTATGAGCATTGTCAATAATCAATGTAGTGGGGTTCTTTTCACGAATTTCATTTGCAATAAGTTCTAAGTTGTCTTGGACAATGAATAAAGCTTCTTCGGTAAGGGTCAACTTATGTAACAAAAACGATTTACCAATACCTGGTTGACCGACTAACAACTTATTCTCTTTCGTATTACTTATCCAGTCAAATTCCTGCTTTCTACCTACAATCGCAATGTCAATGAATAGTCGATGCCCTCGAGGGTATATTGAAAGTGCAGGGGGATGTCCTGATATTCTCAATAGTTGATTGGCAATTTTTGGATTTTTATATAACCGTTGAGCAATTGCCGATTGGTCATAGATTCCACGTAAATCAAATCCAAGTTTTTGTGCCTCTTCAATTAATTTTTTCCTAATATTTTGGTCTAATGGTTGTGATGTTGCAAATATCACCCTCCTACAATTGAATTCTTCCTTATATGTATTCAAATTGTTGCGGAGATTTGCCATTACATCTATTCCTGTGGTGGTAACAACTGGGCAAAAACTTTCTGAACCACTACTAAATGCTCCATCCATACCTTTGTCGGAACCGCCAGGAATTGGAATAATATCCGGATGATCAGCCTGTAATAAGAGCGGCACACACTCTTCAAACAATTCAGAATCTAAAGATTGATTTAATTTATTAATTTGACAATGTCAGATTAAGGAGGTGCAATTGAACGATTTCTGAGGCGACT
>CAZCPP010000316.1:0-4955 GCA_964500655.1 uncultured Anaerolineaceae bacterium
GGATCTCCTATCTACAGGCAGCGAGATGATACTCTCAAAAATGGCGAAGGTATTGTATAGTGTGAAGATATATTTCCCCTTATAAAATACTTATATTTGACAAAAACAGTCCTAATTTATAGTAAAATATTCAAACATAAATTAACGGTAAAGGAGAAAATTAATGATTACTGTTGAATCAACTGTTTTGATAAAAAAACCAGTAGAGGATGTATTTGCATTTGCCGCAAACCCTGAAAATGGTCCTAAGTGGCAGGAAGGGTTGGATTCAGTGACTGATGTTACTTCAGAACAACAAGTTGGTGCACGTTACACTGAAGTCCGAAAATTCCTTGGCAAAGAGATGAACACAATTGTAGAAACTATTGAAGTTATTCCAAACGCCAAATGGGTCGGAAAGGTGGTTGAGGGACCAGTTCCTTACCAAGTCGCAGTTCTGTATGAATCAGCGAATGGTGGCACGAAGATGACCACGCATATCGAGGCAGATCCTGCAGGCTTTTTCAAAATAGCCCAGGGTGCAGTTCAAAGTCAGCTCCAAAATAATTTTGAAGAGAGCGGGCAGCAATTAAAATCTTTACTGGAAGCTTCCTAAGAAATAATAGCTCGAGGTGGTATCCACTTACTGAGTTTGTAGTTATTCATAGCTGGTGGTGAAGGTGCCATTATAATGGGAGCCATAGTATGCATAAAAAATAAATGGGGAGGCTCCCATGAAAATCCTTATTGCTGCCGATATGGAAGGCGTCTCAGGCGTTACCGCTTGGGATCAAGTTATTCCTGGAAAACCTGATTACTCCCACTTCTGTCGCATCATGACCGAAGATGTCAATGCAGCTGTATCGGGGTACTTTGACGTTCCGGTGATTATGGTTACAGGTGACCAGACAGCCTGTGCTCAAACAGTCGAATTACTTGGTGAAATTGAAACAACTGTAGTCAAACGTGCTTCAGGAAGATACTCTGCAGAGTGTCTTCCTTCAAAAATTTCCCAAGACATGATCCAAAAGACTGCTGAAAAAGCGATAAGTAAACTGGCAAAGCGCAGTACCTATCTGCCTTTTGTTTTAGAAGAACCAATTCTTCTCTCAGTTGAGTTCTTCACATCTGATATGGCAGATCGTGCCATAACTTTTCCAGGTGTCGAGCGTGAGGGCACTTGTATCACGATCAGCACACCAGATATGCTCGTTGCCTACAGCGCCTTCCGTGCGCTGGTTTCACTGGCTAAGGAGGGGTGATAAAAAGGTGGGGGATGAAAATATGAAGTAAAAAAGAGCAACTGTAAAGCGGCAGTTGCTCTTTTGGATTACGAATTCTTATCAGGAATTGGCACCATAAATACCGTTTGATCCGCACCCTGTACAACTTTCTCAGCAACACTGCCTAGAAATAGCAGCTTGAGACCGCCTCTCCCTCGCGATGTCATCATGATAAGGTCCACATGTTTTACTGCAGCAACCTCAACAATTGATTTCTCTGGAAGTGAGCCGGTAACGATGGTTTGCACTTCGAGCCCATCATCACGCAGTTCGCGCGCAACAGCGCTCAAGAACTTGCGCATGTTAGCATTTTTCTTATTGCGCAAAGATTCCAGATACTCTGCTGGTGCGCGGTAATCTCTAGCATTAGGAATCGCCGGAACAGAGACCAGAACAATTTCACTATTAAAAGATTTTGCCAAAGCTCGCGCATATGGAAGCGTACGTTCTGA
Organism: uncultured Anaerolineaceae bacterium; assembly: GCA_964500655.1. Lineage (GTDB taxonomy): Bacteria > Chloroflexota > Anaerolineae > Anaerolineales > Villigracilaceae > JAABUE01. Next base: position 1,715 of record CAZCPP010000316.1, read on the forward strand.
AAGAATAGAGCCATCTAATGCGACCAGTATGCGTTCAAACCTGGGTATCCAGTGGACATCATCCCTTTCAGCATGTTCAACCTGCACCATTAAGACGGGTTTGGATATAGTGCGCACTAACTTCCGAGATGCGCCACCTTTCTCCCAGTGCTTCTCTCCAGATTTGCCTTTGGTTGATAAAACCACCAGGTCAATTTCGGCGTCTTGAAGGTAAGCTGCAGTTGCGTCTGCAATAAATCCGGGTCGCACCGTGATCTGGTTCTCATAACCTTCACTCGTTAATACTTCTGATAAGTTTTCCAGATAGGACCGGCGCTCATGAGCGGTTTCTTCAAACCGACTCCGTAAAGATCGTGTATGATTTTTAACAGCAGATAATAGATGTAACTTTGCTCCAGTGATCCGGCACAATATCTTTGCTGTGGGGAGTGCCTTTGCGGCGTGCGTTGATCCATCCAAGAGAACTACGAGATTCTCAATAACAATCTTCTCCTTACGCCAGGTGCTCAGTTCCTTGGAGTCGGGTTGCCAGGTCAATTCCAAAGGTTTCCCCCCATTTTTTATCACGGTTTCAGAGGTTGCATACTGGCCAAAACCGAAACCAGCCAATTGAGTTGCATCCAACAAACCTAGATATTCCATCTCTGCAGATGGTGCTCCCATATGTCGGCGGAAGTAGGAAAAACCTGCATACAGGATAGGGATGAAGATGAAATACGTCCATGCGCCTTCGAGAAACCTCTCAGCAAAGATAATACCAGTAGAACCTGTGGTCAGGAGCGCTGCAACGATCGTTCCTCCGATCAGAAGTATTGTCCCGAATGAAAAGGTTTCTTGTAACTGACGAAGCAAACGTTTAATAACCGCCCAGGCGGTCATGCTGAGCAGGATGAATACACCAGCAGCGTAGATAGCCAGGTAAGTTTCCTCGTGAGTGCCAAAGAAGATAAAGCAAAATGCAACAATTCCGACTTCCAACCAAACTGGTTTGGCAGCAACTTCAAATTCGTTGCGTTCGCCCATATAGCGTGGGATGTAGTTCCGTTCGTAGAGCCCGAGAGCCAAATTCTGTAATCCTTGGGCGCTAGCTGCCGAAGCAGACATCAAAACAGCTACGCCGACCAGCGTTCCAAGCAAGGGCAATGGCGCGGGTAGGAGTTGATCCATGGTTTGTGTAAAAACCGATACATGAGGGTTGGTTGGATCCGAAAGCTGGAAGATGGCTGGGCCAACAACCAGCATTGTGATGCCAGTGGTTCCCATAATAATTAATAAACTATTGAAAGCTTTCCTGCTTTTTTGTGCTGCCTCACCATCATAAGCTGCAACCAGGTTGGCAAATACCTCGATGCCGGTCATCACGGCCAAGATGCGCGCATAGCCATTGATGGTAAACCCAATGAACTCTGGTTGAAACGCTTGCAAATCCAAATTCGGCAATTGGAAACCTTGTTTCCAGATGGTTGCAATGACCATTGCCCACAGTAAGAGTAATACTCCAGCTGTGGCAGGACCAAATGCTCTTGCAGCGGCCTTCGGACCGCGGTTGACCAACCAACCGGTCAAAACGCTGAGTGCTATCGCCAATAACGTTCGATATTGCATCCACAGAAATTTGTTATTTAGCATTGGGATACGGTCTGCAATAAATGTCACCATGGCAGACATACTGACCAGAAAAGTTAGCGTATATTCAATGAAGGTTATCGCCGCGTTAACTTTGACAGCCCAACTGCCAAATTCTTCCTCGCTTAATCCACTTCCTCCACTGCCATCAGTCACCCAACGCATTACCAGGCGATACATTGCCGAGACGACTGCTACGGTTAGAATCACCAACCAGACCGAAGCACCGAAGGTGACCTGCGCTACTCCGGCGACAACGATTAGTTTTAAAAATGGGCCGAATACATAAAGAGGCGAAGTAGCGGGATCGCCTCCACCAGCCAATGCCCCTTCAACTGCATTCTTCAATTTATGGGAAACATTTGCCATTATTTCGATAATCTCATTTCGTTATATTTTGTATAATATTAAAATGCATAATCGCCTGAAAAATGATTCGCTAAACTCTTATGAGAAATCATAAAAATATACCTGACCAAATCCGAAATTATACACCCGAAGGCTGGTAAACTTGGCGGGAGAATCTTGTCAATTATGAAAGGAAAATTTACCTTCCATCGGAAGATTTTTTTAATAGCTCTTTTACTGCGGGTCATACCTGTTATTTTGACGCGCTCGTTGGGAATCGGCCTTGACGATATGTTTCAGTACGATATGCTGGCGCGCAGCTTGGCTAGCGGTAAAGGTTTTCGCTGGTATGCTTATAACGACCTAAAGATCCTTGAACCGTACGTTGATTTTGACCTTTCCTCTTTAGAATATGATTCCGAGAAGGGCGTTTTGACCTCCTTCCGCGCGCCGTTTTATCCCATTTTCCTGGCTTTGATTTATTCACTTATCGGTGCAGGAGTGGAGCGGTTTTTTGTGGTTCGTCTGGTTCAAGCCGGGTTAAATGCCCTCATAGCCCCGCTTACTTACCATGTTTCTCAACGCCTTTTTCCCAGCAGTGAGCATGCTTCCATTACCGCGGCCTGGGTCGTAGCCTGTTATCCATTACTTATTATTTACCCAATTGGCTTGGCGACGGAAAATCTATTCTTTCTATTCGTTCTTTCTTCCTTCTACTTTCTGCTGCTATCTTCAGCAGAACCCACAACAAAGCATTTCTTCCTTGCCGGCCTCTTCTTGGCACTCTCTTCATTGACTCGCTCCGTCATACTGCCCTTCGCGGGATTAGCTACAGCATGGTCCTGGATAATCATCAAGCAAAGACGTGGCGCTATTGTCATGACTCTGACGATGTTAGTAATGATCGTGCCATGGGTAATGCGCAACTCGCTCTTGCACAACAAACTAACAGGCATTGAATCATCAATGGGTTACAACCTTTATCTTGGCTACCATCCTGATAGCGATGGTTCTTTCACATTCGGCCCATCGTTAGATCTGATCGCGATATTGGATGATGCCGAACGTGACCGACTCGGAACGGAAAAAGCTCTGAAGTTCATTCGTACTGAGCCTGATCGGTTTCTACCATTAGCGCTCAACCGTTTAGGATTTTTCTTTGGGCTAGAAAAACGTGCCTTGATTTATTTATATTCTAACAACCTGCTTGGCTATATCCCAAAGTCAATTTTATTGACAATCGCTAGCATTTTGTTGTTGCCCTTTG
>CAZCPP010000317.1:0-4950 GCA_964500655.1 uncultured Anaerolineaceae bacterium
TTGTACTACCCCCCAGATATGGGGGCGACCTTGCTAACTACCAGAGAGCCAATAATATAAAAGGTTTCATGAAGGAAGAACAGGTTGGACTGATCACTGCTTGCCTCCAAGGCGATGAAACTGCTATCGCGCAGTTGATTCAAAAGTACCAACTTGGCATTTTTAGGCTATGCCTCTCGGTTTTGAACGATCCGAATGAAGCAAATGAAGCCACTCAGGATACCTTTATCGCAGCATTGCAAGCACTGAATGGATATCGCGACAAATCTTCCTTCAAGGCCTGGCTTTATACGATTGCGCTCAATACTAGCCGCAGCCGATTAAGAAAACACAAGGCGATTGAACGTTTGCAAAATATGCTCACAAATATTTTCACCCTGCAGTCACAGCACTCACCCAATGTTGAAGATATGGTCGTCAACAATGAAGAGGATACCGCCTTGTGGAATACGCTGGAACAACTAGGTGAGAAACATCGTGTCCCGATCGTGTTACGTTATTACCACAATTTTTCTGCGCAAGAAATTGCAGACATCTTGAAAATAAAAATAGGCACTGTTTACTCGCGTTTATCAATCGGACGCGATCGCCTCCGAAAAACACTAGAGAATCGTAAGTTGGAGAGAAATAATGGTTGAAATTTCCCATCAACAATCAAGATACTTATTGCAAATGGCCGCCGATGCCGCCCTGCCTGCAAAAATACAAGCTCTTCTTGATTTACATTTATCAACGTGCCATGAATGCCGTGAATACGCCCACAACTTGTCAAGCCTGGAAGATAATTTACGCAAGGTCACACGCGCACAATGGGATATTCACCAACCGCATATTGATCTTCAAGTGATACGTAATTTGTCGGAAACAAAAAATATCTTCAACTTTTTTCCAAGACAATTACAAAATTTCGGCATGGCCACACTAATGATTGCACTCGCGTTAGGTTATTTTCTAATCACAAACATAGGAAGCGATCGTGATCCTTCTCGCGCTGCGACTCCAACTAGATTGCCTGATCCAATTGCAAAGGGAGGTGTCTTGGCAACCCCGCCTACCCCATCTGCACAAATTAATCTTACTGGATCAAAAACTCAAAATTGTGGATCAATCAACTATATAGTACAAGAATCTGACACCCTGGAGAGAATAGCAAATCTTTTTGGAATTTCAAAAGATACAATAATTAGCACCAATCTATTGATATATGACAATCTTACTCCAGGTGATGAATTAAATATTCCACTTTGCAATATAACTCCTTCCTACACAGCTTCAGTCCCAACTACAGAGTATTGCGTAATTATCTAGACCTAACAGTTCATTTTTGCGCTAAAAAAATGACTTGGAAGTTTAGCGATTTATGCAAGAAGCAATAACACGTATACAAATACGCCCATGGGGGATGTGTTTTTATCAGCCCAACCCGAATAAATATCCAAGAATAACCCGATAAGACAACTTGTCAGAAAGGTGACAATAAAGTATAAGTCACGCATCCTAGTAGAGAGAGATATATGAGCACTGATAAACAAAAATGGCTTGAACGCCCCATCCACCCTGCACTGCCTGGCATCACCAACGAAATAGCCCTTTTCGTAGGAATTATCCTGTTGACGATCATCACGCGTTTCTATGATCTGGAATCGCGCGTCATGAGTCATGACGAAAGCCTGCATACGTACTTCTCCTGGCTTTTCTATCGCGGGCAGGGCTACCAGCACAGTCCGATGATGCATGGACCATTGCAATTTCACCTATTGTCACTCACATATTTCTTGTTTGGTGTTACAGACTTCACTTCACGCATCCCGGCAGTGCTTTTCAGTATCGCGACTGTCTGGATGGTCTGGTACTGGCGCCGTTACCTTGGAAAAACCGGAGCACTTATCGCCGGTTTTCTGATGGCAATCTCCCCCTTTATGTTGTATTACGGGCGCTATGTGCGTAATGAAGCTTATGCCGGGTTGGCAGGTATATTGATGTTGTATGCCGTTTTGCGTTACTTGGAAAATGGGAATAAACGCTATTTATATCTGGTCTCATTATCCATGATCATACACTTCACTGCCAAAGAGACAGCTTTCATTTACGCTGCGCAAGCGTTGTTATTCCTGGCAATTTATTTCATCGCTCAGATCACAAATAAATCCTGGGGAAATAACGAATTTCAATTCCGCGTATTTGTGATCACATTAGCGATTGGGATTTTGCTTATCGCTGTTGCTCTTGGTTTTGGCATGTATGAGCATTCAGGCGGCACTCTAACCGGCGCCGAGACTGCTATGCCGGTTGATCCAAACATGCCACAATCTCCTCTCGCTGATCCTGAGGCCGGGATCTCTCTTATGACAACTTTGGTGTTCGCTGGCATCTTGATGCTCATTGGAGCACTCGTGACTCTCATAACTGGCTACGGCTGGGATAAACTCAAAGTAGAACGCTCTTTTGGCTTGATCATCCTGATTGGCACGCTGGTACTACCAATGCTGGCCCCCTTTCCAATCAAGTTCCTGGAGGGCTGGCTTCACGTTTCCATTCCCACTACCGGGCCAGAGATCTCAACCCTGCTAGCTAGTGAAGATTTACTCCTAGGCTTGCCGCGTGACTTTACCATTACCGGAATCTTTATTGCCCTTTTCTTCGTGATATCGATTGTTGTTGGATTGCTTTGGAATCGCGAATGGTGGAAACTCGCTTTAGTTTTTTGGGGGATCTTCACGATCCTGTACACTTCCGTTTTTACAAACAGCGATGGTTTTTTTACCGGCCTGGTCGGCTCTTTAGGTTATTGGCTGGTGCAACAAGGTGTGGAGCGCGGCAGTCAACCCTGGTATTACTATATAGTGGTTCAACTTCCCGTTTACGAATTTCTGCCTATCCTGGGAACTTTCCTGGCAACCTACCTCGGAATCCGGAAATGGATAAAGCTGCCTCGCCCGATCATCGAAACCGGCGAAATTGATACCGATCAAACTGATAACCAAGCGGGGCAGAATAGCGAACCTGATACTGATACAGTTGAGCGCAACTTCCCAATCATCTTCAGCCTGCTACTTTGGTGGATTGTGACAAGCATCATGGCGCTGAGTTACGCCGGTGAACGTATGCCCTGGCTGACATACCACATGGCCTGGCCGATGATATTGCTCTCGGGATGGGGGATCGGGTATTTATTTGACAATATAAATTGGGTTAAGGTAGGCCTAAAAAGTGCCTCCTTGCGGCTTATCCTGACAATCCTTTTCGTGATTGGCCTAATCAGTAGCATATCATCGTTAGTTGGTCCAACTCCGCCTTTCCAAGGCAAGGATTTGGCTCAACTGCAAGCTACCTCCGCCTTCCTTTTCCCAGTCCTTCTGACGCTTGGATGCGCAGCCGGGCTGGCTTATTTATTAGGGGATGAAATTGCTGGTTTGATGAAGGTGGCGCTTGTAGTTTTATTCATTCTCGGTTTATTGGGATCAATCATTGTAGCTCTAAGTATCCCCACTGGCCCGCTGGCAGATCCTGCTACTATAACAGCTAGCACGAATAGATTATTGGTGATTCTCCTCATTACTGCTGCAAGCGCGGCAGGATTGTTTTTCCTTCGTAAACGAGATAGCGGTCCATTCCCAAACCTGGTCGCATTGACGATATTTGGTTTTCTGACCATTCTGACGATGCGCGCCTCATTCCGAGCTTCATATATAACATATGATAGTGCCAGAGAATATCTGGTTTACGCCCATGGTGCACCTGGAATCAAACAGGTCATGGCACAAGCGAAAGAAATTTCACAACGCACTACTGGCGGGATGGGCATCGCTCTTTCTTATGATGCCAGCGCCCCCGATACAGGTGTATCATGGCCATTTGTTTGGTATCTGCGGGATTACACCAATCAACGTTCATTCGACAAACCCACTAAAGCAATACGCGATTCAGTATTTGTTGTAGTAGATGCAAAGAACTTCGATAAGATCGAACCAGCACTTGGTCCCGGGTACTATCGCTTTGACTATATTCGCATGTGGTGGCCCAGCCAGGAATACTTTAGTCTTTCTAAGGATCGTATTGTGAACGCATTTCTCAATACTGATATCAGAAAGGGTGTCTGGGATATTTGGCTTGATCGCGATTATACCAAGTATGCAGAAGCTACCGGTCATACCGATTTGACCCCTACTACCTGGCAACCCTCCGACTTAATGCGCTTATACGTCCGCAAGGACATCGCGGCTCAGATTTGGAACTACGGTGCAGCCCCTGCTGAAACTGTGGAAGTGATTGATCCAACTGAGGGTAAAGACATTCTCTTGGCTGCTGATTTAATTTTGGACAACACCCAAGCCAATCCGGTTGAATTGAATGCGCCTCGATCATTGGCGTTCGCTCCGGATGGTACTTTTTACGTGGCTGATTCAAGGAACCATCGTGTTATCCATTTGGATACTGATGGAAATGTTATTGAGAGCTGGGGCTCCTTCGCGGATGGGGTGAACTCACCCCCACCCATTGGTTCTTTTAATGAACCCTGGGGTATTGCTGTGGGCCCGGATGGCTCGGTTTATGTAAGCGATACCTGGAATCATCGCATTCAAAAATTCACATCCAAGGGTGAACCCATCACAACCTGGGGACAATATGGACAAGCCGATCAGCAAGATGGATTCTGGGGGCCACGTGGTATAGCAGTTGATTCTGATGGAAATGTCTATATTGCGGATACTGGGAACAAGCGTATCGTCGTGTTCGATGCGGACGGCGAATATATAAACGAGTTCGGCTCGGCTGGCCTTGAACCAGGTGAATTTGACGAGCCTGTAGGTATAGCAATTGACGCCGATGACCATATCTACGTCACCGATACTTGGAACCAACGCGTGCAAGTATTTATGCCCTCAGAAGAAAAATCGTTGTTTTTCCCCGATCGACAATGGGATGTGTTTGGCTGGTATGGTCAATCAC
>CAZCPP010000318.1:0-4944 GCA_964500655.1 uncultured Anaerolineaceae bacterium
CTAATCAGCGTACCCCCATATATGGCCTCTCCACGCGAAATCCCAAAGAAGGATATTATTAACGCCTTACCCCCGGAAAACCTTCATTTATTCTGACTCTACAATTTTCGTGTAGTCATTTTGTTATTGCCGTCACACATGAGAATCACTATGATATCTCGCTGACCCCAGCCAATTGACCACATCCAGCCTGGATGTCAATACCTCGACGCATGCGGATCGTGCAAGGAATTCCGGCCTGCTCCAGCGTTTTCTTGAATATAGCAGCACGCTGACGGTCTGTTCCCCGACCCTCGTAGCCAATGGTTGGGTTGAGAGGGATAGCGTTGACATGGCACATCAACCCCTTGAGACGCGAGGCAAGCTTACGAGCCACTTCTTCAGTATCGTTCACGCCACTGATCAAGGCCCATTCAAAGGTGATACGGCGACTGGTTTGATCCACATAATAGCGGCAAGCTTCCAGTAACTTGCTGATGTTATTCCTTTTATTGACCGGTATGATCTTTTCACGCTCTTCATCATCTGCGGCATGCAGGGAGATGGCCAGGTTAGTTTGCCGTTTTTCATCGGCGAATTGTCGAATTTTCGAGACCAATCCCACAGTCGAGATAGTGAAGCGCCGCGCACCTAAGCCATATCCACTCGGATCGTTCAAGCGGTCTATGGCTGCCATCGTGTTGTCATAATTATGAAAAGGTTCGCCCATGCCCATCACAACGATGTTGGTAACGTTTTCATCTTGCTCATGAAGCATGCGCGCATAGTACATTGCCTGGGCAACGATCTCACCACTGGTGAGATGGCGTTTGAAGCCCATTTGCCCGGTAGCGCAGAAGACACATCCCATTGCGCAACCGGCCTGAGAGGAGATACACAGTGTGCGCCGGCCTTGTCCTTTGTGCGTAGTGGGGTCATATTTCATCAAGACTGCCTCGATTAGGCGTTTGTCGTGCAGCTGAAAGAGTGTCTTACGCGTTTGCCCATCTGAAGATTCGAGATAGTTGATAGGTGAGAAGCCTTTAAAGCGCAAAGACTGATTTACCTTCTCCCGCAAGGATTTTGGGAGATTGGTAAATTCATCTGGCGCGTTCCAGTAGTTTTTATAGATACCCTGCCAGATCTGATCAACGCGGTAGGAGGGTTGGCCCATTTCAGACAGCAGGGCTCGCAACTCGCCTTTTTCGAGGTCGTAGACAAATGGTAAATCAGTCATAATTTAGTAATCAGTGAAGATAAATCTTTGGCGAGGATGTCAGGTGCAGGCTTCCAGTTCGCAGCCTGCTCGCGGGTTGCCACCCCGCTCAAAACCAACGCGGTCTTGCAATCCGCTGCCTGGCCTGCACTGATGTCAGTTTCCAGGCGGTCGCCGACTACCAGAGTTTGATCGGGCGTTGTTTCCAGGTGCTCCAAAGCCATACGCATCATAACCGGCGAGGGCTTGCCGATCACTGTAGGGGATACTTCACTGGCTGCCTCGATGGCAGCCAGGATCGATCCGGCACCCGGGACCAAGCCCTGCGGAGTAGGATAGGTTTTATCTGGATTGGTGCCATAAAATGGAACCCCGGCGCGGATGTGCAACGTGGCACGCCGCAGTTTTGCGTAGTTGATATGCCAATCTAACCCTACGACAACAGCTATTGGTTTGGTTTTGTCGTCTGGATCGATTATGACATTAAACCCCTCTTCCTCTAGTGCGCGCTGGATGCCATTTTCACCAACAACGAACACAGATCCACCCTCAGGAAATTTTTTTATCAGGGCATCTGCAGTGGCAAGTGAAGCGGTGATGATCTTCCAGGCTTCCAAATCAACTCCAAAGCCACGTACCTTTTCTTGAAATTCACTTACAGTTTTGGTGGAGTTGTTTGAAGCCAGTGCAACTTTGACTCCGCGCTTCTGGATGCGGTCAAAGATAGCGGGCAAATCACCGATGGGTGTTGTATCGCGCCACAGCACGCCATCCATATCGAGGATCAGGGCTTTGATGTTAGATTTCATTCAGCAAACTTTTTTATTAAATACTCAAGTACGGGCTTATCGATCCAGCCTGCTTCCAGATCACAGCGTTCTTCGAAGTTTTCGTTGCCCGTGAAAGCTCGCAGGGCTTTTGCTGTTCGTTCATCATAAACGCCATCCACTTCGCCCTCCATATGTTCCAAGCGGATGAGGATTTCCTGAAGTTGTTTAAGTGTTTTTCCCTTCAATGAGACGCGCTGGCTCTCATCGCTTTCTCCGAAATACAACTCATGCATTTCAAGCAGTTCCCCGAGCCTGGGAACGGGGTCTTCGTGATCGTCAACGCGATAGTCGATCCAACGATCGATGAAGCCACCATAACCGCCTTTGGGCTTGACCACATAAATGGATGCGGATTGCCGTCCACGCCGGTCGCCACCAGCACGATCCCCAGCTAATAAGGCGGTATGCAAACGCGCAGGGAGATTGCCTTTGGTCTCAAGAAACGTTTTTTGCATCGCTTTTACTACTTGTTTGCCTACCAGGATGTTGCCTTGAATGGCGTAGCCCGGACCGGTCAATCCGCCCGCCCATTCGAAGCATTTTGAGCCGGTAAATGTGGCAGCCTGACCGTGGGCATCTACTAACCCAACCTGTCGCTGTTCGCGTTCTTCGTCGTCTTCAAGCAGCTTGGCCAGTACCTTTTCCGCTGACAAGCCGGACGCCATCATTTCTAACCCGCGCGGGCCGAAAGAGGTGTTGGCAAACGACTGAGTGGCAACTACGCCAGCTTCGGCTTGCGCCCAGGGCACTACCGCGCCCACAGCCGGAAATTTAGATGCCACGGCTACACCCCAGGCGCTTTCGTCCAGGTCGCAGGCGACGATTGAAAAAGTGGATGGTATCGGCATGGATTCCTCTGCTGAGATTATACCTTGGGGTGCGAAAGAGGGATTTGCCGTCTATAATATCGGCATGTTGAATTTCAATGATCCTATCACCGAGCTTATCCCAAAACGATTTTCATGCCGAACATATCGTAAAGCGCCGATCAGTGTTGAAAAACGGGAGCAACTCAAAGCTTTTATGAAGGCGTTGCCTCCCGGACCTTTTGGATTGCATCCGCGCTTTGATATGGCAGCTGCAACCGAAACGGATCGTAAATCCTTACGCGGACTGGGTACCTATGGCTTTATAAAGAATCCACCAGCCTTCATTCTGGGTGGGATGACACCTTCAAACTATGCTCTTGAAGATTATGGTTATTTATTGGAAACAATCATATTATTGGAAACAATCATATTATATACCACGGGATTGAAACTGGGCACTTGCTGGTTGGGTGGTACTTTCACAAAAAGTGGATTTGCCAGGAAGATGAACTTATCAAAACCAGAAACAATGCCCGCAGCAGTATCCGTTGGAGACTTTGTCGATCCTGAGCAAACAAGACAAGGCTTAGCCAGCCGTACGGCAGGTTCGCGCCGGCGACTACCCTGGGAGCAGTTATTCTTCAACTTTGTTTTTGATGTGCCCCTGCATCGTAACGAAACGGCTGAATACTCCGCTGTGTTAGAAATGGTGCGGCTAGGGCCTTCTGCCTCTAACAAACAGCCCTGGCGTATCATCAATCACAATCAATTTTGGCGTTTATATCTGCGACGTACGCCGGGTTATTACGATGATCCCGTCAAACGCATCCTGAGTTTGTGTGACCTGCAGCGCCTGGATATGGGCATCGCCATGTGCCACTTTGAGTTGACTGCCAGGGAGTTGGGATTAAAAGGGAACTGGGTGGTGGAAGAAGGGCTTGCAAAATATCCCGATATACTGACGGAATACATTGTCAGTTGGGAAAGCCAGGATGGATAGGGGAATGCTGCTGCCTATCCTTGAGACTGTACTGACTGCCCGCGCCGCCTTGTTCGGCGAGCGGCATGAATCCGCTTTTCGGCTCTTCAACGGGTTCTACGAAGGCTGCCCTGAACTGGTCGTTGACCTATACGCCGCGACGCTGGTTATTCATAATTACGCGGATGCCCCTGATAAAGGCATCCTACTCGTAGATATTGCTCAGGAATTCTACCTCTCACAACTGCCCTGGCTGCGGACCATCGTCATCAAAACACGTAATGCTGAGAATCAGGATGAGCGGTGCGGACAGATCGTCTATGGCGAGACGCCTGACCGCAAAATCCGCGAACATGGCGTAATGTACGCCATTGACGTGATGATGAATCGTGATGCCAGCCTATACCTGGACACGCGCCATCTGCGGAAGTGGGCGATTGATAATTTACGAGAGAAATCGGTGTTGAATGCATTTGCATATACTGGCAGTTTAGGAGTGGCAGGCATGGGGGGTGGTGCGAAGCGGGTTGTCCATCTGGATTTGAGTCGCAAGTTCCTTAACGTCGCTAAAACATCTTACACGTTGAACGGCTTCCCGATCGACAAAAAAGATTTCATCAGCGGCGATTTCTTCCCGGTGGTCAGCCGCCTGAAACGGACGGGTGCACTTTTCGACTGTGTCTTCCTCGATCCACCCTTCTTTTCAACCACAGACAAGGGCACTATTGACTTGGCGGCAGAGGGGGTGCGCCTGATCAACAAAGTCCGCCCGCTGATCGCGGATGGCGGCTGGCTGGTGTCGATCAACAATTCGCTATACTTGAGCGGAGGAGAATATTTAGCCATGCTTGAAGAGTTGTGCGCAGATGGTTATTTACGCATGGAACGCCTGATCCCTGTTCCAGAAGATTTCACCGGCTACCCAAAGACGCGCGTGGGTGAGTTCGTGACTGACCCTGCACCATTCAACCATCCTACCAAAATCGCAATGTTGAGAGTAAAACGGAAATAGATATCAACTTCATACTCTATTTGACTCGATATTGGCATTTTTCTACAGCACATTTTTTATAATATTGAATAGCTTTGGTGCATAAATCAAAGAACAGGCGCACTCCGTTCGTCTGATGC
>CAZCPP010000319.1:0-4942 GCA_964500655.1 uncultured Anaerolineaceae bacterium
GCATTAAATTGCATAGCCTCTATCCAACAATTGATGTTTGCTAAGCTACTAGTAAGGCCAAAATCCAACGCCATGTTCCAATCATGCCTGCTACCTCTTTTTTCAAGGAGTAATTGTCGTTCCGAAAATGCCGCTAATCCCCTTCCACCATATCGCGCGCTTGCTCTACATATGCCAGGGACTGGTGACGGAAATATGTATTGTACAAATTAGCATAGTGCCCATTTTGAGAGAGTAGTCTCTCGTGATCGCCTTCTTCGATAATAGTGCCCTTGTCCATCACCACGATGCGGTCCGCAGCTTTTACAGTCGACAAACGATGTGCGATCAGGATGCTGGTGGCGTCTTGCAAGATGAGATTCAGTGCCTGTTGGATTTGCCATTCGGTAAACGGATCGATGCTGGCAGTGGCTTCGTCAAGAATGAAGATAGCCGGTTTCTGGACCAGTACCCGCATCAATGCGACCAGTTGCCGCTGCCCCATTGACAGACGGTTGCCACGCTCGCCCACTTCGGTATAAAAACCGTCAGGTAAGATCTCCAGCCACTCACCTTCGCCTATGCGCTGCGACATCTCGAGCATTTCGTCATCGCCTACATTTGGCTTGGCATAGCGAATGTTATCTGCGACCGTACCTGAAAACAAGAAAGGTACTTGTGAAACGATACCCAGTTGACGGCGATAAGCCTGCAAATCAAAGGTGCGCAGATCGTGCCCATCGATTGTCAGGATTCCAGATTGAAACTCGTAGAAGCGCGCCACCAGTTTGGCAATCGAAGACTTGCCCGCGCCAGTGTGCCCGACCAGGGCCAAATTCTCTCCAGGTTGGATACACAGGTCAAAGTCCGTGAGAACCGGCTCCTTATCCGTATAACGGAATTGCAGGTTTTCGAAACAGACCAAGCCTTCTAAACGGGGTGCATCTGTATTATCGGTCTGGATGACATTCGGATCGGCATCGATCAAGGCAAAGACGCGTTCGGCAGCAGCCAAACCTTGTTGGATCTGGGCCCAAAAAGCGGACAGGTTCAGGATGGGGAAAAAGAATTGGTCGAGGCTCATAATGAACAGGTACCAGGCTCCGGCCGTTACCATTCCCTGGACGATACTCAATCCACCTGAGTAAACTAGAATGGCCGTAAAGATGCCGCCTAACGCATTGAGGGTAGGAAATACCAAAGAGAGCACAAAACCACGCTGAATATTGACCCGATAAGATTGCTGATTAGAAGTATCGAAGGTCTTGAAAATACTCTCTTCCTGGCGAAAGTTTTTAGCAATCGAGATGCCGCTGACCGTTTCCTTGATCGTCGCGTTGACATCTGCCATGGCTTGCATGCCGCGCTTGGTAACACGCCGCGCCATAGCGCGGAAGCCCAGTGCAACTAGGAAGATAAAAGGCACAAAAGAGAACATCAATAGGGCCATGTGCCATTCGGTGCGCACCAGGATGACACCCAAAATAATGGCCTGGAACATCTGCGCCGTGACATCCGTAACAATCACCACCAGTTGGCCAAAGTCATTTGTATCAGTGGCGATGCGTGAAACAATGCGCCCGGAAGAAAATTGATCGTAGAAGGAAAGATCGTGTTCGGCTGCGGCGTGGAATGCATTAGTGCGTAATTCAAGCACAACGTCGCCCACCGAGCGAACTACCAGCGCTCGCCGCGCCCAGTTCAAGCTCCAGATGCCCACACCCACCGAGAGGAGTGCCAGCCCAATATATAAGATGGTGCTATCTGCTGAACGTGTACCTGATATGGCCGTTTCCCGGATGGCCTCCGACACCAGATCCACACTTCTTGAAACCACAACAGGCAGTGCTGCACCGACGGCCGCGATAGCCACCACCAAGCCCGATACCATACCCAGGCGCTTGGTTTGTGGCTTGAAATATTCAAAAATCCGTCCCATTAATTGCCGGTCTGTATATTGCCGGTCGTACTGTTCTACATCAAGTCCACCAAAAAAACCCATTAGTTAGCCTTCAATATATTTGAAATTTCTCAGCACTTTATCTGCTAGCATGGAATCAATTAACATCCATCGCTCTCATTCAAATAGCGCATGAAGCGGTTTTTTTTTCACCAATATATTTGTGGCATCAATCGACTTCTCACTCAACTCAAAGTCCATTACGATGATCTTGTCACCTTTCTTTACCAGATGCGCAGCCGCACCATTCATAGATATGATGCCAGAATTGCGCTCACCTGCGATAATATACGTCTCCAAGCGCGCGCCTGATGAATTACTGACTACCAACACTTTTTCCCCTGGAAGCAGGCCCGCTTTATCGATCAAATCTTCATCAATTGTGATACTGCCAATGTAATCCGGGTCGGCTTGGGTCACGGTCGCTTTATGGATTTTCGCATGTAAAAAACAGCGCATAAAATAACTCCAAAATCTGTAAACTATTCTTTAAAAATTCTGCTGTATGCTTCAGACGTGCGCATCAACTCTTCATGATTCCCGATCGCAGCAATTCGTCCCTTGCGCAGCACAATGATCAGGTCTGCCCACCGTATTTGCGACAAGCGGTGCGTGATCAGAAAAGTGGTGCGCCCTTTTGCAGCGTTGGCAACTGCGCGTTGAATCATGTCCTCAGTAGCCGAGTCGATGGCCGAGGTCGAGTCATCCAAAATCAGGATATGCGGATCAGTCAGGAAAGCACGCGCCAGCGCCAGACGTTGGCGTTGTCCGCCAGAAAGCGTGACGCCGCGTTCACCAATAACAGTTTCATAGCCTTCGTCAAAGGATCGAATAAAGTCATGCGCCTGAGCTGATTCCGCTGCAGATTCGACCTCACTCGAGCCTGCATCCGGATTCCCGAAAGCGATATTCTCGCTGATAGATCGTGAAAACAGGAAGATGTCCTGTTCGATCATTGAGATCTGTGAACGTAGGGAGGCCAAATTCCAATCTCGGACGTCGACACCGTCAACCAGTACCTGCCCGCCAGTTGCATCATAAGTACGGTTAATCAGCTTAACCAGTGTAGTCTTGCCCGCACCCGTTTGTCCAACGATGGCAACCGTTTGTCCTGGCGTAACTTTGAAGGAAATGTTTTCAAGTACTGGCTCATCTTCGTCGTATTCATAGGACAAATCCCGGAATTCAATCTCCCCGCGCATAGCATCGGTGTAACCCGTGGAATTTTGATCAAGATCCGTCTCGCGATTGATCAATTCAAGGATGCGGCGTGCACCCGAGAGCCCCAGCGAAATCTGAGTATAAGCGAACGTAGACGCAAAGGTGGGAAACTGCAGCATAAGCAACAAACCGAAGTAGGCCACCACACCACCAGTTGTAATGATCCCATCACTGAAGAAAAACAAGGCATGGACAAGGCCAATTGCATAGGTCATGCCTAAAAGCAGGTTGGGTAGAAAGCGAGCTTCCAGGTCACCTTGTCGTACAAAGGCATTGCGCACGCGTCGGGCGTTGGTCACGAAGCGGCCGATTTCGGCATCTTCTTGCGCCGCGCCTTTCATGATCTCAACACCATCCAGCGCTTCGGAGAGATGTGTATTCATCCTTCCAAATGTACTGCGAACATCGTCCGTGATAGGAGAAAGTGTTCGCAGGTATTGCCACAATGCAATGAAATAGGCGATCGTGTAAAACGTGGGAGCCAGCAACAACGAGATATGATACTGCGGTGCGAAGAAGAACGGCATCATCAGGAACATAAAAGAGCCAACTACCAGGTTGATGCCTGGGCTGAACATGAAGTTCACTTCACGCACATCATTGGTAGCGCGCGCCATGGTATCGCCCACCGGTTGTAAGTTGTGGAAGGTCATGCTTTTGCCCAGCAGAGAAATATACAATTCATCACGGATATCGCGTTCGATCTTTTGCGCCATCAACTCCGCGCCGAAATTGCGCCCCAGCTGCAGCACACCACGCAGGATTTGCGATCCGCCCAGCATCAGCGCCAATGGTACCAGGATGCTGGTATCCGGGTTGGTTCCTAGCATCTGATTGAAGGCATTTCCTACTAAAACGGGCACAACAGCGGCCAATCCGGCATTACCCAATCCACCAATAAGGATCATAATGATGATTGGCCAATATCGGACAGCATGCGAAACGATCCATTTAACTGCAGTACTACGGTTGGCCGTATGCCTGCGCTGCAGGGTGAATTCGGCAGGTTGAGATATTGTGGTCATAAAACTTTCCCAACACAAGAAGTTTGCATAGAGACTGATTTTACCCCCATTAGGCCTGGAAAAGAACCTATCCCCCAGTTGGTCTTTTGAAGATTATTCTTCGACCAATGAACCGGTCACACGACCACGACCATCTTGCTTGGCACGATAGACTCGCCGATCTGCTGCTTCGAGTAACATCTGCGGTGTATCTCCATCAACAGGAAAATAAGCTACTCCAGCACTGAACGATATCGTTACTGGTGGATTTCCAGGAAGGGGGGAATTGCTAACATAATCCAATAAATGTTGAACAAGACCCGGACCGCGCGAATCATCAACCCCTTGCAAGATTAACACAAATTCGTCGCCCCCATATCGAAATAGCAAATCAGTGGTGCGCAAGTTTTCCTTCACGTGTTCTACGAAAGAGCTCAAAACCTCATCACCACGTGCATGTCCGTAGGTATCGTTGACATCCTTAAAATGGTCAAGGTCGAGAAAAACAAGCGAAAAGTTATTTTGATAAATACGCGTGCGTTCCATTTCTTCCTGCAAACGGTCATCAAAGGCTTGGCGTGAAAGCGCACCAGTCAAATGGTCATAAAGACCATCGGCGTATTCGGCCGGTTTTACTTCTCGAAGCCGAGAACTAAGTAACCGCATTAACTCAACTCCAAAACCCGGGATGAGTGATAACAACTTCTGGAAATTTTCTTTGCTCAGGTACCGATTACTTGCAGTGTCAAGGGTTGAAAGAAACAATCCCTTGAACAGA
>CAZCPP010000320.1:0-4929 GCA_964500655.1 uncultured Anaerolineaceae bacterium
CCCGCATTGCTCTCAAAGTTGTTAAAGTGCTATTCTCTCCGACAGCCTGCTAGGGTATGTGAAAGAGAAAATCAATCTGACAGCCGGGTGGATAAGCGTAGCCTGTCTATTAGGAGGACGCTCGCTGGCCGCGTCTCTTTCATGGGGTTACACTGAATGGCTTGTCATGCTTTATGGAGTGGGAGTGTTTGTCACACTCCATACATGGAGAAACGCGAAAAAAGAGAAGTATCTCATACTCGCAGGCGTTTTCGCCGGGTTCGCTTTGGGAACCAAATATACCGCTGGTCAACTAATTCTGATTGGGCTGGTCCTTATAACTTGGGAGGGCTTTCATTACAAAGACCGCCGCCTGCTTGTCAACTTATTGTTGTTTGGTTCGATAGCTGTTCTTATCAGCCTTCCGTGGTGGGTCAAAAACTGGCAAGCCACATCCAATCCGTTTTATCCGTTGCTCTTTCCTTCCGGCGCGATGACCCAAGCACGCCTGGATTACTATACCGGGGGTATTTGGGGAAACTGGTTGGATATACTCATTCTACCCTGGCAGGTTACAGTATGGGGTGTGGAAGGAAGAGCCGGCTTTTCGTGGTCAATTGGTCCACTGTTGCTGGGGTTTGGCACATTATCCTGGATTGGCTGGCATACTCGAGGAGCAGAACAGAAGCGCCTTATATCCACTTCCGTCATTACTACACTAACAGGATTCGTTATTTGGGCGCTTGTAAGTCGCTGGAATGGTCTGTTGATTCAGACCCGCCTGTACGCGGCTTTCTTCCCTGCTTGGGCTATATTGGGTGGGATTGGCTTTGATGCGTTGACGAAGCTTCGTGCTGCGGGTGTACGTTTTGGACGCATCGCTACAATAGTTGTATTGTTAGTCATCATATTCAACTTAATTGAAATCGGAGGAGAGGTCAGCCAAAAAGCACCATTCATGGTACTGGGTGGAGGTATGCCTCCGGCTTCTTACCGGGCTCGAACGTTGGGCGGCTACGAAGGAGCAATGAGCGCGTTGGAAACGCTACCATCAAACTCCCGCGTGTTGATGCTATGGGAGACACGTAGTTTAGCCTGCTTGCCTATTTGCGACCCGGATGAGATAATCGATAGGTGGTACGACGACAGCCTAAAATATACCGATGTGGAACAGATCCTGTCCGCCTGGCGAAAACAAAAGTATACTCACTTGTTGTTGAATATCAAAGGTGCCGAATTTGTTAGAAAAAATGATAGTCGTATCAATAGGGAAAGTTGGATGAAGTTGGATTCTATACTGGAAAGCTTACCTGCACCTGAGATGGTCTCACCAGGATATAAACTTTACGAACTAGATCCGCAGTAATCATTTTTTTCCAAAAGATACAGATATTGCCTATTAGAACAAATCCATGTCAATTCTCGACTACTCCCCTGCTTTCAGTCTTGAAAATTCCATGCAATTGGCCCAGAACCTTTTCGGTTTGAATGCGACTGCGAAATCTTTACCCAGTGAACGCGATCAAAATTTCCTCTTACAAAGTAAAGATGGCAAACGTTTCGTTCTAAAGATTGCCAATGCCACCGAAGATAAGTCTTTGCTCGAAGCTCAAAATCAGGTTATGGGGTATTTATCCAAGAGTATCACGTTTTGTCCAAACGTCATCCCTGCTAACAACGGCGAAGAAGTTGCGAAAGTAAAATCGTCAAGCGGATCAGAGCATTTCGTCCGCCTGGTGACATACCTAGATGGTATGCCGTTGGGTAACATAACGCACCATTCAGATGATTTGCTTTACGACCTAGGGTTCAAGATTGGTCAACTGACTTCTGCCCTGCAGGGTTTCGATCATCATGCTATTCATCGCGATTTTCACTGGGATCTCGCCAACGGCCTGGATGTGGTCCACAAGAACATGAAACTGATCCAAGATTCGGTGTTACTCGACACCGTTATGAAGCTTGCTTCCGATTTCGAGCTACACACTGCACCTTTATTACCAGACTTACGGCAGAGCATTATTCACAATGATGCCAACGATTACAATTTGCTTGCTGGAGGTGGGGAGAATTTGTATACACGCAATCAAAGCATTATTGGTTTAATTGACTTTGGTGATATGGTCCATTCCTTTACCGTTGGAGATCTGGCTGTTGCCATCGCCTACGCAGTTCTTGGTAAGCCCGATCCGCTGATAGCTGCATCTCAGATTGTAAAAGGCTTCCATTCCACCTATCCACTTGAAGAGAATGAACTGAGCGCACTGTTTGGTCTGGTTACCCTACGTCTGTGCATGAGTGTTAGCATAGCCGCCGAGCAACAGGCTGGTCAACCTGATAATGAGTATCTGGGTATTAGCCAGGGGCCAATTCGCGATACATTACCAAATTTGGCTGCTATTCATCCACGCTTCGCTGAAGCTATATTTCGGAAAACCTGTGGCCTGCCCCCCTTCCCAAACTATGAACGCATAGTCAATTGGTTGTCATCCAATAGGGATAGTTGCGCACCTCTCCTGGACTTTGACCTGCGTGCTGGAACCTCAACGGTTCTAGATCTGAGCGTCTCCAGCTCGCTCATCAGCAGTGACCCATCAAAGAACGAAGAACCGCATCTGACAGCGCGTATCCATGCCGCCCTCGACGATGCCAACGCACAAGTTGGTATCGGCCGCTATAACGAAGCGCGTTACTTCTACACAACGCCTACCTTTTCCACGGGCGATAATATCACAGATGAATACCGTACCGTCCATCTAGGCATTGACTTGTTTGCACCGACGGACACCCCCATCTACTCTCCTCTTGACGGTAAGGTATTCGCATTCGCCAATAACAACTCGCAGCAAGATTATGGCCCAGTTATTATTTTGGAACACATAAGTAATGATTGTCCCACCTTTTACACACTTTATGGTCACTTAAGTCGCGCATCATTAAAGGGACTAAAGAAAGGACAGAAAATTAGTCAGGGGGAGCAATTTGCAACTATCGGCAAACCCGAAGCAAATGGAGGTTGGACTCCTCATCTACATTTTCAGGTTATCACCGACCTGTTCGAACTGGGCAATGATTTTCCCGGTGTCGCTCGTCCAAGTCAAAGAGGAGTTTGGCTTGGAATCTGTCCTGATCCGAATCTGATTTTGGGTATCCCCTCTAATAAGTTTCCAGCGCCCAAACCGGCAAAAGATGAAACCCTGAAAGCACGTCGTCAACGGTTGGGATCCAATTTGAGCGTTTCATACACTAAGCCGCTTAAAATCGTGCGGGGATGGAAGCAATATCTGTTTGACGACGCGGGTAGAAAATACCTAGATGTATATAATAATGTAGCCCATGTTGGGCACAACCATCCGCGAGTGATAGATGCGGCGAGAAGGCAAATTGGCGTATTAAACACAAATACACGTTATCTGCACGACAACATCAACCGTTATGCGGAAAAACTTACTTCCATGTTGCCGGAAACATTGAGGGTGTGCTACTTCGTCAACTCAGGTAGTGAAGCCAATGAACTTGCCCTGCGTCTGGCGCGGACGTATACCGGTCAGCGCGATCTGATAGTGTTGGATGCGGCCTATCATGGCAACACAACCACGATGATCGATATCAGCCCTTACAAACACAACGGCCCAGGCGGATCAGGTACCCCCGATTGGGTACACGTTGCCCCCATCCCTGATGATTACCGTGGCGCGTTCAAGCGCGAAGACCCTCAAGCCGGCGCGAAGTATGCCAGAGAAGTTCAGAAAATTATCGCGGATTTGAATGAGCGAGGTCGCGGGTTGTCAGCCTATATCGCCGAATCCCTGCCCAGCGTAGGCGGACAGATCATCCCACCTCCGGGTTACTTAGCAGAGGTGTATCGATATGTACGCGAAGTGGGGGGCTTATGCATTGCCGACGAAGTGCAAACAGGTTTTGGCAGGGTTGGTACACATTTTTGGGGCTTCGAAATGCAGGACGTTACGCCCGATGTCGTAGTCTTGGGTAAACCCATCGGGGCGGGGCATCCACTTGCGGCAGTCATCACGACCCCCGAAATCGCAAAGGCCTTTGACAACGGTATGGAATATTTCAACACCTTTGGCGGCAACCCGGTTTCATGTGCGATCGGAATGGAAGTGCTGAATGTTGTCCTGGATGAAAACCTTCAGAAGCACGCCAAACACGTTGGTGAACGAATGTTGGCAGGCTTACAACCATTGGTAGATCAGTATTCTATCGTTGGAGATGTACGCGGATCAGGTCTGTTTCTGGGTGTGGAGCTTGTACGTGACCGGGATACACTGGAGCCCGCCGGTGAGGAGGCCGCTTATGTTGCGGACCGTATGCGTGAGCAAGGTATCCTGCTCGGCACTGACGGACCCTATCACAATGTAGTCAAGATACGGCCGCCAATGCCCTTCGATGAAGAAAATGCAGATTATTTAGTGTCCACAATGAAAAAGGTTTTAGAAGAACTCGAGGAAACTTTATCGATATAATCTGATATTGCCTTGACTAAGTTGCCGACTTCCAATCTGGGTAAACTTAATATAGAATATCAATAGATAGTTTCGGTGTTTTAGTGAAACAAGACATATTCTGATATGAATCCATTTGTGCTTGATATTCGAACCTTAAGTTTCACAACAACGAGCATTGCATTATTATTTGCGCTTGGATTCTTTTCTTTTGGACTTCTCCAAAAAAGGTTCAAAGGCTTTCATATTTTGGCCGCTGCTAGTGCATCACATAGCCTTGGCCTGTTCCTGCTGGGATTTCGAGACGCATTACCAGATCTGTTAACAATTGTAGCTGCCCTTGCAATTCTAAGTTTTCTTAGTGCACGGGAATTTTACCGTCATCTTCCCAAATTTGCCCAATCTCCTAAAATGATGACCGCAACGATTTTCATTAGACTCTACCGGAAATAACGCAAGAGGCGTGTGACAGCAAGGTGAACCT